>NZ_JBFSTZ010000035.1:0-20368 GCF_041467155.1 Vibrio sp. 10N.247.310.23
TAAAAGACCAAGGGTTCGTTGACGCTATCAAGCAGCAGTTTCCGCAATTGGTGTCGCGTCGTTTTGCTTTCCATGAAATACGTGACTTTTTCATCGAATTAAATGGCGCTGGCTTTGGTGAATGGTTTCTGCACGAGCGAGTGGATCGCATCATTATGTACACCACTTACGGGTCTGTGTTTCCAGCGTTGCGCTTTGTGACAACAGGGGAGGGAACGTTTAAGTGCTCAGGATTTTGTTTCGATGTGCGTTTTGGCGCTTAGGGGGTCACATGGCCGTTCGTTCTACAGTATCCGCTGACATATCCATGCACGTGATTTGGGTGAATTCAACCGACTTTTACTCCACCGTAAAGGCCGTCAAGGTTCATGAGATTTTGGTGAATGAGTTTGGGTATACCGACTCTTTAATACTAGAGGAAGGCAACCGAGGGAAGGGGGAGAGTATCAGTGTGTGATAACACTTGAAGTGGTCAAGTAAAACTGGCCACGGTTTTATGGGTAAACCAGAATTGTCGCTCTGATTCATTTGGTGTTAATCCACCATTGTATTGATGTGGCCGATGTTGGTTGTAATAATCAACCAGATAATCTGTTATTGCTTGGCACGCCTCTGTAAAACTTCTATCGCCATTCGTTGGCACCCATTCCGTTTTTAAGCTTCTGAATACTCGCTAGATCTTTCAGTATTAACGGGAATAGCTCTCTCGCTATATAACGTTTTAAGATGCGAGTTATTTCCTTAGTTGATAACTCTTCTGCTGTTCTTCGTGCAACATAGTCTTTTGTTCTGGGATCACTACGCATTCTAACTATTGCCACGGTCCAAAGAGAGTTATTCGCACTACGGCTACCTCCTCGATTCAACCTATGCCGGGTAGTTTTCCCCGATGACACTGGAATTGGATTAGACATAATGACCCACACGAGGTGCTAGCCTCCAATTTCGTGGGTTAGCGTAAAGCCAGAGCCATAATTAGTGTGTTCGAACAACTAAATTTGGAGGCTAGCATGAATAACGATAGCATAATTTTCATAGGCTTAGATACGCATAAGTCATTTATCCAAGTCGCCGTCTTGCAAGAACAACGCGGGACTAAACTTGAACATTTGGGACTGATAAAGTCTAACAAGTACGCACTCATTAAACTCACACAGCAACTGCAATCTAAATACCCAAAAGCCACCCTCCATTTTGTCTACGAGGCCGGGCCTTGTGGATACTGGACATACCGATTGCTCACCAGCCTTGGGCATTGCTGCTGTGTCATCGCCCCTTCCCTTATTCCTAAGAAGTCAGGGAATAGAGTCAAAACAGATAAGAGAAATGCTGTAAAACTTGCCCAGCTTTTTAAGGCTGAAGAGCTAACACCTATTTATGTTCCTGAATCTGAAGACGAGGCGATAAGAGATTTATCAAGGGCTCGAGAAACCGCGATGAAAGACCTTAAAGATGCAAAGTTCCAATTCAAAGGCTTTCTTCTAAGCAATAATGTACAAGCAACTGTGAATGATAACTGGTCTAAAAGCATCTACGGTGGCTAACCGACCTCATTATTCCCCATCACAGCCAACAAATTGTATTGCAAGAGATGATCATCACCATCAGTGAGAGGATGCAAAGATTACAACGGTTGGATAACGAGTTATTACACCAAGTCAAAAACTGGCGTTACTACCCTGTTGTCAAAGCCATCCAGGCCATGCGGGGGGGAGGCGACTACTTGTTGCTCTCGGCATCATTGCCGAGCTAGGCGATCTACGTCGCTTCGACCATCCAAGAAAACTTATGGCTTATGTAGGCCTCGTACCGACGGAAAGCTCAAGTGGCGGAAAAATGAAACGAGGGAGCCTAACCAAATGCGGAAACAGCCGAGCACGACGATTGATTATTGAGGGAGCACATACTTATAAGCACAAAGCTAATATCTCCGTCGAACTGCAACTGCGACAAGAAGGGCTGCCCAAAGAAATTGTCGATATTGCTTGGCATGCTCAGCAACGATTATGTCGCCGCTATCAACGATTACTACAAAAAGGCAAACATCGAAATGTCGTCTCCGCCGCTATCGCAAGAGAAATGATCGCGTATATCTGGGCTATCGCGAGAGAGGTGGTCGTGAGCGCAGTCGATCCAAAAACACGGATTGCAAGGCTGCCTGCATGAGAAAAGAATTAGTGTTAACGCATTTGATGGAGCATCGGGTGTGGCACAAACACCGACGGCGTTAGGATGGCAATAAAGCTCGCGCTTTATTGAACCATGAGCATAGACTGAAGACAGGTGCCACGACGAAATAAGTAAGGTAGGCGCTACTCATCACGCGATGAGTAATCCACGTATATCAGCATGAGAACCGACGAAATTACTTGCTTCATCTATGCGTTAACACTATCTCAAAATAAACAAAAGGCTCTGAAATGTGGGAGCAGAAACTTCTACGCTCTTATTGACAGTAGGGGTCATATCAACGCCACACAAGGCTGCAAACGATGATTCTTTCCTTAATCGGTTGGCGTTGTCTACAGTCGCAACTAAGAGCGTTGCAGCCACATTTGTGCCGACCCCAAACCTTGACACAAGGCTTTGAGCTGTGTTCAAAGTCAGTTTTTCAAAGCATTATCAAGAGATTTTACTTGGTCATTAAGGAAGTTCCAACGTTGTGCCAACAGCACAAGCGAAATCATTAATGGCTCGCTACTATTAGAGCACCGAGCTAAGCGTGCGGTTGCACACGCACTAGGCTTTGGCTGGTAAAGGGACTGTTTTAGCTCATCAGGACCTGATACAAGAAGAGCTCGTATATGATTCATCGCCTGAGTTCTTGCTTTGACAGCGCTATTGCGGGTCATTAGCAGGCTCCGTAATGACTCGACTGGTCCTGCATGGTTTTTAGGAACGACTGCTGCTTCTCCAGATAATACGCTTCTAGCCGCATTCTCTGAATCTATAACGTCTGTTTTGCCTTTCAGACGTATCTCCATTCGATTCATTCGTATCACTTCATATACATCAATACCATTCTTATCAAGAATTTAGTCAGTTCAGCACCAGAGCTTCCCGTACCTTCGATGCCAGCTTTTTGAAGGAACCCGTAAGACTTACACCATGCTAAGTGCTCACGATAACCTGCAAGATCGACACTAAATGACTTACTTTTAACAACCTGACTAAGCTCATTGATAAGTGTTGCAACATGAAGACCCAAATGAGTATCTACACCTAAATACAATTTGTAGCGGGGATCGTTACTGTTCATTTAATCACTCTCCTGTGTGAATCGCCCAGCAGGACGGGACACTGGAGATGCAATACAAAGCTCTTATTAAGTTACAACTGAGTCGATAGAATTGAATAGACTCTTTGAAAGACAGGTCAATACAAAGACATTTCAGCCAATCCCAGCACGGGTCAGTACAAACAGTCTGTACTTATATTCTAATCTCAGTATCCCAATAGTTACCTCGACGGCCCATGCTTTGAGTGATTCTATATCTCCATAGTAGTTGACGATATTTCTTACTCGTATAGTGTGGCAACCTTAGTCCGAGTGGAACATCACGCCAGGTGGTCTCCCTCAGCTCTCATAAGCCATGGTTAACGCCTTCCCAGTCAATGCGCTATCTGGTGAGTGATATATTGCACAACCAAGGATTTTTTGAGCGAATAAGCCAATGACAACAGCTAGATAAGGCCATCGTTGCCCCGTCCAGATGTAGGTCACATCGCCACACCAGACTTGGTTTGGCTCAGTTACCGCGAACTGACGATTAAGATGGTTAGGTATAGGAGCCTGCTCCTGCTGTGTTTTTCTGTACGTATGTTTTGGCAACTGACTAACTCTAGTTCTTTCATGAACTTACTCACACGGTAACGACTAAGCGGAATACCTTTTGTTGTCACTATGTCTGCAATGGTTCTCGCTCCGGGGGAACCATTGCTAATCTCATGAGCTTGTCGAACTTCGGCGCGAATAAGTACACGCTCTGACGCTAGAGCTTTAGTTCTATTTACCCAATAACGATAACTACTGCGATGAACCCCGAACACTTCGCAAAGCTGTTTCACCGCATAACTCTTCTTGAGTTTCTAGATCATCGAGAACCGTTCAGGGAGTCTGACATCAAGAGAGCAGTAGCGCTTTCTTAGCCAACGATTGAAGTTGCTTTTGATAGCTACCATCCAGGCGGCCTGCGGTCAGATCATCAAGCAAGCGAGTTAATCGGTAGTATCTGACCGTTTGTTGTTGGTCGCAGGAGCTGGTTGCAAGTGCGCAGCCAAGATACGTTTTACCTGCTCCTGTTGGGCCTGTGCTCAAGATGTTCTGGTGCTTGTGCGGATAACTCCCCGTCAGAAGTTCGCTCATCTTTTTGCGATTGAGGTTTCGTCCCTCTTTGTAGATGAGTTGGCTCGGTTGCGCATACACTCTCAGTTTAGCTTGTCGTTTTAAGCGTTGGATTTTGCTCTGACTACGGTTCAAGATCTCGCTTTCCAGAAGAAAGCTTAACCTCTCCTTGAAGTCCAGCTCTGCGTAAGTAGTCAGTTGCTCTTGTTGCTGTCGCCGCATGGCTCAAGCGGAGGTTTTTGAGTTGATGATTGAGTGCGTTCATATCCTTTCTCCTAGTGATAACAGTTTGGGCCTCGAACATTACTGTGAACAAGGTTCGGCGTATTCGCTTTGTCTTTACTCAGTTGCCTTTCACGATTGTTCTTGAGTAGATTGTTGACGAAAGTGTAATTGGGTTTTGTCAGTATTAGTGAATCTTTACAGGCTTGCTTTAGGCGCGACTCTCCATGGGCTTTGCTTAGGTTGAGTAAGCGCTCAGGCGACCACTTTTGATTTTGATGATTACTCGGCATGTGCTCTGGTTGAGGGCTGTTTCCGCGCTCCCTTTGGCTACGTGGGTGCTGGGCGACCAAGTTACCTTGATGGTAAATTTGCACCAGACGGTTGGAGGTTTCTAGCTCAACATGGTGACCAACAAGTTGATGAGGAACCGAGTAGTAGTGACGGCGATATTCGATGTGATAGTCAGGCCCGACTTTGGCTTGTTTGGTTTCGGTATATAGGTATCGCTGCTTAGGTAGCGGCTTCAATGCAGGTTTATCGAGTTTGTCGAACAGCGCTTTAAGACTTGCACCATACTGTTTCATCTCACGTTGGTTTAAGTCATTCATAAGCTCACGAATGGCGAGGTTCGGTTCTTTGAAGGTATGGAAGGTTTGGTGTCGTAGCCGCATCATGATCCAGAGTTCAACTAGGGGCACGGCATTCTCTGCTTTGGCTTTGTCTTTCGGTTTGTAGGGGCGAGCAGGCATCACAGCGGTTTGATAGTGATTTGCCAGTTTTTGATAGCTGTCGTTAAGTCTCGGCTCATAGCGATTGGTTTTGGTGACCGCGCTACGCAGATTATCGGGAACCAAGATCTGTGGTATACCGCCGAAGTGTTCGAACGCATTCACATGCGCCTCTAACCAGTAAGCCTTACCTTGACTAGGGAAGGCTTCAACATAGGTGTAATTTGACGCGCCTAAGGTCGCCACGAACACTTCGGCTTCGCGCACTTCACCTGTATCAGGGTTTACCACTTGAAGCCGAGGCCCGCAGTAATCGATAAACAGCTTGTCACCTGCGACATGGAGCGGACGCATGTTGCGCTTTTTGGTTTTGAACCAGCGAGTGAAGTGCTCGCAGAACTGAGTGTAAGCGTAAGCTTGTTCGTATGCGCCCCATGAACCCACGGGGCGATGTTGTTAGTGTTTGAAGTTCCAAGGTAGGAGCGCATCGATATCTGGCTCAGCCTTCGCTAGCTCTTTCATGCACTTGACCATGTAGTCGTAAAGGATAAGGCCATTGGCTTTCGCAGTCTCGACGATACTGTAAAGCATCGCGCTCGCGTCAGCGCCATTTGCAGTGGTCGAGAACAACCAGTTCTTCCTGCCAATGACCAGCGGTTTAATTGCCCGTTCAGCTCGATTATTATCGATAGATAGATGACCGTCATCGATATAGCGGATAAGTTTCGGCCATTGGCCGAGCGTATACTTAATCGCTTTACCCAACGGGCTAGACGCTATCACTTGTTGAGTTGTCATCCATTCGTACAACTCGTCCAGTATTGGCTTAGCGTACTGTTGACGTTCTGCTTTTCGTGTCTCGAGAGACGCACCTTTTAAGCGGGATTCTATCCCATAGAGCTTCTGGATTTTAGCCAGCGCTTTATCTGCTTTACCTGACTTACCTTTACCTTGAAGCTTCTTAGCATCCATGAACTTACGACGTGCATGCGCCAAGCAGCCAACATTGGTCACTTGGTGAAGGCCGTCATAGGCACCATAGCCATCGGTTTGCAGATAACCACTGTAATCCCCCAAGAAGGCAACAGGGCACGCCCTCGCGCGACTGTTTTGAGAGTCGTACAAGGCGATATTTTTCACTTTGGGAAGTGCGGCTTCTGGCGAGTCTGCGCCCGAGCAGTAGAGCCACATATAGCACTGCTTATTTTCCTTGAGCACATTGAACGGTGTTTCATCCGCTTGAACCACTACTTGCTCTAATAGGTGTGTTTTCAAGGCGGCATAAAGCGGTGCGAACTTCTCACTGACTTGGATAACCCACCTCACCATAGTAGTGCGCGATAGTTCGATACCCGATTGGGTAAATAGCGACTCTTGGCGATACAGTGGCATTGCGTATTGGTATTTGCCAAGGATAATATTGGCCAACAAGCTTTCTGTGGCAAAGCTTTTAGGGATAATGCTTTGGCGCTGGCTTTTGAACGATACGGCTGTTGTCTTCAGTTTGCTCGCACTGACGACAAGCATATTTAGGACGAACATATTCCAGCACTTTGAGTACCGCTGGCGAGAACTCTAGCTTTTCACTGCGGTCTTCACCTATTTTATGCAGGCTATGTTGGCAGCAAGCGCACTGTTTTTCGTTGTCATCTAAATCGAGTTCGATAACCTCACGAGGCAAGGTCTTTGGAAGTGGCTTACGTTTACCGCGCTTCTTCGTTGTGGTGCTCGTCGTAACCTCAACCTCTTCTTCCTTGGCAGCTTCACATTCCACTTCGTTGAAGAGGTCACCTTGAGATGCATCGTAAGGCTTTAACACCTCCGAGCGTTTAGCGAACTGGCGATCGAAGGCAAGCTTGAGTTGTTCAAGTAGCGACTGACGCTCTTGTTTCAATCGGCTTTCTGACGCCATTAGCGCTTTCACCATCGCTTGTAGCTCGGCAACATTTTGACTTTCTGGGTTGATATTTGGCGTCTTTTTCATGGCATTTATTATACTAAAGTCATGCCGTTAACGCTTGGTGGATAAGGCTTTATTATCGATTAAGTCATTGTGAAATCATTTATTCGAACGGGTTTATGGCCGATAATCGTGAAGGCAGAAAGCAGTCTATCAAGCTCGAATTGAGTTAGGGTAAACACCTCATTTTTCTCTTTTGATGGCCACTTGAACTTGGCTTTTTCGAGGCGTTTATACCAAAGAGCAAAGCCAGTTTTATCCCAGTACAATATCTTGATTTTGTCACGCTGTTTATTGGTGAACAGGAACAGTGCGCCGCTTGCCAAGGGTAAGTCGGTGTCACTTTCGATAATCGCAGCAAGACCATTGATCGACTTTCTAAAATCGACGCTGTCACGATATAGATAAATCTCTGGAGCGCTGAGCATACGTTTCATGATAGCGCACCGATGAGTTCTGCGAGATAGACCGCTGGCGTGCCTTGTGGAATGCTCAGCTCAACATCATTGACTAGCAGCGTCATGTTAGCCGTTGCTACTTGAGCTTGATACTTTGTTGTCTTTTCGACGACTTCAGCTCGGATAAAGCCTAGAGATACGTCCGTTTTATTGAGTTGCTGGCGCTTGGCATAGAACGTTGAGGGATTGAGTTCATTGAGCTTACAAAACGCGAGTGTCGACAGTGAACTCGATTCAGATTACTCGATAAGCGTTTGCCATTCTTGATTGGTGCGTCGTTTTCCCATTTCAAATCTCCTTATGGTTGGAGACTTGATCTTATTCTTCGCGCTAGGCGATTAGAATGCGGGGTTTATGACGCGCTTACGATTTTGTTCATTGGAGTTCTCTTTTTTGCCACGGTCGCTTCCTTACTTTTTTGTTTAAGAAGTAAAGAATAGCGAGCTATTGATTTAAAAGAGAAAAAGGTAGGGTTTCGGACATTCCGACCGCGGTTTTCGCTATTCCGAACACCGATTTCGGAGATAAGTTAAAAGTGACCGGATAATCGCGGAATCAGTGATCGGTTTAAACCGAAATGGGTGATCGGATAATCCCGAAATATGCAAAATCTAAAACGTGCATAACCATTTAATGTGGTTGTTGTTGCTTTAGTTAATAAGCTCGCAAAAATAGCGTGGTCTGTTTTGGTCACAAATAAAGAATTCTCACTAAAAATTTAAACCAGATTTGCAATGATGATAAGTGATGACAAAATGGTTAGACCACCAGATTGAAACCTGTTGAGTGGACAAGCAAATTAAAATGCTTCGATGGTTATGAAGACAATCTGGCGCGGATCTCATCGCAGAGCGAAGTTGTGTAGTGACTTCATAAAAACCCTGAATACATTGGCGCAAATCAGCACGTTATTATTTACAGGGTCGGGGCGTACCATACCTTCAGTCACTCTTATAGTGGTGAACAACGTTTCATACGACTTCAGGTCGCACGGACATAAACGAGTTAATGATGTTTAATTACTCTTAATTTTTCTGCTCATATTTTTAGCTATCCTGCGCTAAATCAGAAAGTGTCAAAGTCCAAGATTACTGCTTTAAAGAGCGTAAAGCCTCACCTAGTAGGTTTTCTGGCGAAAGGTTAGAGTGAGTCTTTATTATACTTTCGATTCTCCTTGTAGACAAAATTTCACAAGCCTTTCCTTTACCATCAAAGTCCTCTTGTCTTTTGCCGTATGCAATATACACATTAATGAAAGTGCATTCCTTTTCTCTCTCTGAGCAGTTAATTTTGCGGAGTTTTTTTTGAAGACCTTCAAACATTCTATCGAGGATTTGGTCACTATTTGCCTTAGTAAAGTGGCTATAGACTTCAGAGATAGTGCTATTTATTGATAGCTCAAACCTATGTACTTCTGGTTTCATTTAAAATAACTCAAGTATTATTGGGATTTGTCTTACACATACTATAACCAAAAACACTAAAAGTTATTGGTTAATTAATTTAGTCAACTTTGGCTCTCTTTGTTATTAGCTCTTGTCGACAAAGTTAACTGCTTCTAGTTATAAAATACATCATTCCCAAAGCATTGCATTCTTTTTAGTTGGTATCAATGAGATACCAACTTTCTTTTTTAGAGCCTCATGTTGCAACAAAACTGACTTCCACACCCATGGTTTAGGGTGTATCAACATGAACAGTTAAGTGTAACTATTGCCATGTCCTCAGTTTCTGTGCATCAGTTTTTTTACTTTATCCTCTTTGATTCAGTCAGTTCTAGACATAAAGCGAATTCTTCAATATTGATAATTTCCAAGAAGGCTTTGATGCTATGCGTAGCTGGCTTTCTGGCAAGGTTATCCTTGATTTGGAATAGATAAAATGATGCTCTGAATAGCAAAAGTCGACAGTGAAAACTGTCGATTACTACGTTTGCCGCCATTAATTATCTAAAGGATTGATGTGTACAGCTAGTATCAAATATTCTGGAGCAAAATAAGAATACGCTGTAACAACAAAATATCCCCTTGTTCATCATAAAATGCGAAGCAAATGTATGCCGTTGAACATGTGTCGCTTAATACAGTGTTCGGTCTGACTATTAGTGTCCTTTGACTTTGAACGTAGTACGACAATGTCTACACATGTATTTTGCTTTTACACCTAGAAACTTTTCTATCAAAGTCCGGCGTATCCTTACAATCCATTTTTTCTTACAACAACATGTCATAACAATAACTAAAGTTACATCTGATACAAAAAGTCAAGTGATGAGATTATTGACTAAAATATCAAGAAGATAGTTAGCACCGAGAGATTTTTTGATTAAGAGTTGCTTATAGAGCAAGTGTCTTTAAATGGACTCATTGATTTTCAAGCATCAACACAGATACGCCAACTAATACGGTGTCTTTCATTCCTATCGATCTTTGGACGGATTGTTATTAGTTCTTTGCCGCGTTCCAAGCAAGAAGATGACTATAGTCCTCGCTGCTCATTTGTATTCGCTAAATCATCTTTTTACAACTTAGCTTGATATACTATATTGGCCGAACATCGATTCTTGTCGATAAAGAGATCATGCATAGTGATATTTTATCGCTACGATTTGCGCTAATAGAGAAGGGCGACATCAATAAGACGGTATAACGATTTCGGCGTTAATTCCTGACACTTCATACTGGTGGTAAGGTTTTAGCATTACGGATCTCCCCACTATCAGCCAACTCTTTGTGGATACGCATTGAGCCACCACGACCTTTACTATTGTCAAAAGCTATTTTGAATTTTTTATCAAGCTTTTGGTGTATTGCCTCACGCTGGGTGACCTTGTGGCGATGCTTAATTCAGTAATAAAATCCACTTCGTGAAGCTTCTAACACCATAGCTATGCGGAGAACATTGTAGGTATTCGAACATAAACTCATCGTAATCTACTTTAGTTTTTTGCGATGTATGGGGTCCACTCATTCTCTGCCAAACTTAAGCATCGGCAGGAAAAGTAAAATGAGGTGTCATCATGCTAAGAACTAACGGAATCGGCATAGACTTAGAGAAAAATCTATTTTAGGTTTGCAATATAAGCCCCCAGGGAGAGTTGCTCTGTAACAAAGCTATCAGCGGGCAGAAGCTTAAGGAGCTCTTTGCTAAAGCCAAACCATCCCTTGTTGATCTAGAAGGCTACTTATCACTACAGGGGGAGATACGCTGAGTCCTTCGGCCACGAAGTGCGTATAATTAGTCCTAAAAAGTGAAGGCCTATGTTGAGGGTCATAAAACTGGGGCCAATGATGCGTTTGCTAGCGCTAATGCAACATTTCAAATAAGAAGAAAATACAGCAAACCCAAATCGATTGAACAACAAACTTTGATGTATCTTGAAGCAAATCGCCAGTTTCTTTCGAAAACTATCGTGTCGTTGGGGTTGCACATGCGAAATATCATATAACGAATACGGTATTGTTAAAGGCCTAGCTGCATTAGTGACTTCAACACATTATGAAAGGGATGTTCTACCTGCAAGATGAGTTAAACCATATTCAGAAATAATGAATGCGACCACTAGCCAAATAGAACCCTGTAAAAGACTCATGGCTCTTGAAGGTGTTCGTGAGGTAACCACCACCATGCTTTATGCTAATTTGGGTGATGGGACACAATTTACTAGCGGTCGACAAGCATCAGCGTTTATCAGGCTACCACCTAAGCAATACAGTTTAGGTGGTAAAATGACAATGAAGGGACTAATAAACTTGGCAGAGTTAGGGCTCTTCGCTCGATGCTGTACCTTGGTGATATGGCATACATATATCGACAGCCATAGCACCTACTAACGAAAAACAGACGTGGCTTATCTAGTTTGTCAATAGGGTCGGTTTCAAAAGGGCTTGTATCGCATTAGCGAACAAAACAGTCAGAACAGTTTGGGCAATGCTACGCTAAAACACAAAACATCAGTCAAAGGTATTTTACTTGCTTGCAAAATGAATTAACAGATTACAAATAATTATGTTCAATGGTTAGATCAGCCTACTGAGGCCCTGACTACTTCGCAATGTTATAAAAAGTTTTTTCGCGCCAAGGACAGTAGATACGCATGCATCAAAGGTTAGAAGGTCGTTCCTTGAATGAAAAACCGAATATACGACCGGATCTTACTCCATTGCACATTCTTATCTTGTAAACTCGTAGATTCCATATACGAAGCAGGTGGCAGACCTCTTTACGATATCTTGCTCTTCAGCTTGCTCAGCCAATTGCCTTTTGAGCTTAGCAACTTCAGCTGTTAGGGTTTTTCGCACTGACTGGTATTGGTGGTTTTCCTGACGCCATTTCGCTAACCCTGGCTGTTTCGCTGACGCAGCGACTCGGCTTTGTTATGTAATTCAGTGGAACTAAATTAAGAATCTAGGGCGCATCATTACTAACGAAGCTAATAAAAACGGAACATTATTTTTATGGAGAAATTGGTACAAAAGGGCTATTGAATAGAACTAAGGGTTTCGTTAATCAAAAACTAACGTAGTTCAAAAGTTTAAAATAAAAGCAAGGAAATATAAAAATCGTAGGATTAATGTCCTATTAATCTTTGGTGAGTGTATTTAATTTCTTACATTCAAGATTTGTTGGCAGGTAGAAAAATATTTTCGGCGAGATGCTATTGCACTGACTTGGGTTTGGGATTTAAAATTAATCTAATTAGCGATAATCAGCTTGCGTCTGAAAAGTTGGATGGAAAATTCTTTTGTGTTTATTCAGTTACCAATGTTTGCATTTGCAAATGGAAGTTCGGTTACGACAATGGAAGAAAGGTGAGCGTTGGTTTGAAGGTTGATAAAAGTTAGCTGTCAATTTTCATTTTCATTTTCATTTTCATTTTCATCTTCGACTCATACGCTTGGTGAAAATAAAATTCATTGCAAAAATATTAGTTAATGAAGGTGTGTATAAATGATTTAGCAATGGGTTGTGGTATGTGCCTGTTCTTTCTGTTTGTACATTAAATGTTGTAAAATGTAAAAATGTAAAATGTAAGGTGGAAAAATGAAAAATGTAAATTTAGATGAATCAAGAATGATTGTTGGTGGGAAGTGGGAAATAAATTGTTACGCTCCTAGTTATATTAGTGGTGGGCAAGTTGTAGAACGTGGGTATAATTTCACTAGATACTCCAATGACAAAAAGATGAGCAACAAAAAAGCTAACGACGTTTGTGGTAGCGGTAATTATTCTCAAGGTTATAAAAGTATTTAGTATTTAATCATGGTGGCGTTTTAAAGAAAGGCGCCACCATTCTTATGGAAGTGAAATTTTGTTTTGTATTTATTCACTATTGGAACTGGGTGTTATGCTTTTAAAGAGGATGGCGGCTTTTTTTTATTTGATTTTTAGGGTAATCATTGGGTCTTGTAATACTTCATTTCCTAAAGTGTGTTTATATGTTTGTCTTTCGTTTAGTGCTTTATATTCACTTATTTTTTGTTTGGGTGTTAATGGGTTTAGTGTTAGAAGTAACACAAAAAAAATCGTAGGTAAACATAGTTTTTTACCTAACAAAGCATTTTTTGATATGTATTGTAAACTGTATGTACAGATGATGTGTTATGGCAATAAAGTTATTTGTAATGAAATTAACTTTTGTTCTGAAAAACTTGAAGAATCTAGAGTTGAATATAAGAACCAAACTGGCTGTGATGTTATTTTATATCCGTTGCATGTTTTTTCTGATGAAATAGCAGTGATTGTTGGCTTGGGTGCGTCAAATAATAGATTATATGTTATTAGTGATGTTGATGAAGGTGATTGGAAAAAGCGTTGGGGGGATGTCGTTGAAAAATGGAAAAAAAACAATCGAGATTTGTATTTATTCAATCCCTTTGTGAAATCGAAAACTGACGCCTCACGAGGTATAAGAAAAATAGTAAAGAAAGTAAGAAATAATACCGCTGATTTTGCAGTTTTTCCTGACGCACTACCAGAATACACCAGGAGGAGTGGTCAAAGTCACTCTTATAAAAAATCAATATTGTTTGGTAAAGAATCTAATTTACATGCTGGCCCCTTTAATTTTCCTTCTTTAATGCGAAAAGATGTATTACCATATTATATTTTTTTAAAAAATGGGCGTTTGAAAATCGAAATATTACCTATTATTGAAAAAAATAATGTTAAGCATGATCTTCCATTATTGATAGAGCATGTAATTGGAGGAATGCATTACAAGCAGTGGTTACTTTGGCATTTTCCCTCATTCTTCTATCGACAAGGTTAAATAATGAATACAGTGTGTTTACAAGGTGAAATGGCTGAGTGTGGGTTGGCTTGTGTAAGTAGTATAGCTGAGCTCCATAATAAAAATGCGCCTTTGAGTTATTTAAGAACATTATGCAGACCATCAGATCTTGGGACTAGCCTTTATGACTTAACTGAACTCTTTGGGAAATTAGATCTTAATGCTCGTGCAGTTTTATTTAACATTCAACTAATTCAAGAGTTGCCTACTCCTTGCATTCTTCATCTCAATGACAGCCATTATGTCGTATTGGAGAAGGTTAATAGTTATTGTGCAGTTGTAATGAATCCCGCTTTAGGTAGGCAGGTATTAAAACTTGGAATATTAAAAATGAGCTTATCCGGATACGCTATCGTATTGGATGAAGAAAAGAAGCTTAACGCTAATAATTCCTTTTTTAACATTTTCCAGTTTAAGAATAAAGTCATAAAACTTGACGCTCTTTTATTAATTTATGGTTTATTATCCACATTACTATCTTTGATATTGCCGGCAATAATGTTAAATATAAATAACGGTTTTAAGAACTTTGAAAACCTAGATTTTCATATGTTATTTTATCTGGCAATAGCGCAAATAATTTCTGTGGTTATAATTAGGCAAGGCTATAAGCGAACTATGATAATAGAAGGCGCAACTATGGCCAAAGAAAGTAATAAAATGTATGCTCGATTTTTAAATAATAAGATGTCTTTTTTTGAGCGTCGGACCTCAACAGATGTTGCTAATAGGGCACTTAAATTTGTAGGTGCGCAAGTTGCAAAATCGACTATTTATAACACTTTAATTATCTGTATTATTCAACTTATAATTTCATTTTTAATTGTTGGTTACATTTCCCCATATTTGGCCTTTTTTTTACTATCTGTATCTTGCATATCATCATTCTTAGCTTGGGTGTCGAGGAAGAATTTAAGTCAAATTAGCATAGTTGAAGAATCTTATCGAGAAAATATATTTAAGCATTTTGTGGAATCTTTTAATTCAATTTCTGACATAAAGTCAAAAAAGGCAAGTAAGAATCTTTGCGTAGTAAATGATTCGAAAGTGAATCAACTCGTAGACTTTAACATTGAATCTGGTTTAAAGCATCTGAAATTCCCAATAATGCAAGAAATTATTGGGATATTTGATATGATATTGACATTATGTTTGTGTTTTTGGTTGATTCAATATAATAACACCCCTTTATCATCTGTATTTTTGTTTTTTTATGTTAAGCAGGTGTTTTCTACTTCTTTTAATCGTTTGATTGAAATAAATGACTCGTTTGGCGCTTTTGATGCAGCACAGGAAAGAGGAAAAGACGTTATTGAATTTGAAAAAGATAACAGCATTCACCAGTTCGATAGCGATAGAGTCGGAGGGCTCCATCATGTAGGCATTGTCGAAAAAAAGTCTGATAGAAATTCAATTATTTTCCCCGAATTGATAATAACTAAAGGGCAGTTAGTTGCTGTTACTGGTTGCTCTGGTTCGGGTAAAACTACGTTATTAAAAATATTGTCTGGTTTATATTGTAATATTAAGTTGTTGAATGATGATGGGGGCGAGATGGATAATAACGTGATTATTTCATCAAATTATTATCATGCTACCAATCAAGACTTTATTAGTGGTTCTGTACGTGAGAATATCACAATGTTTGATGCAAATCATAGTGACTCTGATATCCTTACTTTAATAGAAAAGCTTGGTTTGGGACAGGTTATAGCATCATTACCCCAAGGTATAGATACGAAAATTAATGATTATACAAATCCCTTTTCTTCAGGAGAAAAGCAACGTGTATTATTATGTAGAGCATTACTTTCAAATAAGAATACTTTATTGTTAGATGAACCTATGAGTAATTTGGACGAGTTGAGTTGTGATTTAATTATGAGTACATTGAAAGGAACAGGAAAAACGATTGTTTTTACTAGTCATAACCCTTCTTCAATTAGGAAGGCAGATAAAATCATTGATCTTAATATTAAAAATCAGGATCATGAAAGTGAATTCTCGTGAAATTGCAACTAATAAAAAAAACACTTTTTTGTTACTTTTTATTCTAATTTTATTATGTTTTATTTATGTGAACATCATTGGCAGTCCAAATAAGTTTCAGGGACGGAAGACGCATGTTGTTTCGATTGGCAGTATCACTCGTAATGTAGAGTCTATCGGTGTGATTGAGGCCGCTAAAATGATTGATGTTGGTGCCAGTGTTTCAGGGGAAGTTACCGAATTAATGGTTGGTGTAGGCGATAAAGTTTCACAAGGTCAATTGTTGATCGAAATTGACCCTACTGTAAGTGCAAACGAGCTTAAAACAGCACAGAATGAACTGAAGATAGCTGTAGCAAATTTTGATGTGAGTCGCGAACGGTTTCTATATGAACAAGAACAGTTAGAGCTCATTGCACATTTAGTAAAGATTGGAAGCAAAACATCACAAGAGTTGAAAGAGCAAAATCTTGTATACTTGGAAAGCAAAGCGTCCTTGCAAAGTAGCAAACTTTCTAAAGAGACAGCGATGTTGGCGGTGGACTCAAAAAAAGCTCAATTGACTTACACAATGATACGTTCTCCAATTGACGGAACAGTGGTGTCAATACAGGTTGATAAAGGTCAAACTTTGGTTTCAACTCAGCAAGTAAGTAACTTGATAAAAGTTGCAAGTTCTGACCAATATATTGTGAGAATTCCTATATCGGAGTACGATATTTCGAATATATCTATTGGAGATGTTGTGGATTTCCATATCTTGGGTGTTTCAAATGAGACATATAAATCAAAAATATCGAATATTGATTTGACTCCATTAAGTAACAGTTCAACCTCAAAAGGTGTTATTTATAATGTTTCTTTCCATGTTCCCCGAGAACTGTCAGAACACGTTCGTATTGGTATGTCAGTAGGTGCGAAAATAAAAATAATGGAAGAAATAAATGTTGTTATTGTTCCTAGCCATTATGTTCGATATGACACAAATGGAGTTGCGAATATTACTGTACTAGATAATGGTAATGTTATCACCAAAACAGTCGAATTAGGTTTGTATGATTTTTTAAATTCCGAAGTGGTTTCCGGAATTGAAGTTGGTGATGTTTTGATTTTAGAAGGAATCGATTAATGCCTTTGATTAAAATTAGAAATCTAACTAAATCATTCCATAAAAATAGTAATAATACTGTTGTATTAGACAAGATTGACTTAGATATTCATGAAGGCGAGTTAGTAGCTATAGTAGGGAGTTCTGGTTCGGGAAAGTCTACATTAATGAATATTATTTCTGGCTTGGATTCTAACTGGAGTGGAGATTATCATTTAGATAGTTGTGATATGCAGTCTTATGACAATGAACAATGGGCTAAGATTAGGAGTTGTTATTTTGGTTTTATCTTTCAATCATATAATTTAATACCTTACCTTAGTTGCTTAGAGAACATTAAATTACCATTGTTATACTTTAAGTGCAAAAAACATTACTATTCGAATACCCTTGTAGAGACTATAAACCGGTTAGATATTAAAGAAGTGAGTTCTAATAAGCCAAGTGAGCTATCGGGCGGGCAGCAGCAACGGGTTTCTATTGCGCGAGCTTTGGTTAGTGAACCTCGAATTCTTTTGGCTGACGAGCCAACTGGTGCATTGGACATACGAAATAGTGAAGAAGTAATAAATATTTTAAAGGAAATAAATAAAGATGGAACTACAGTAATAATAGTTACTCATGATATGAGTATTGCTGAGTTGTGCGATAGGCAAGTTTCAATTTCGGACGGTAAGGTTATAAATGGTATTAATGAGGATTCTGTTGTTAATGATAAAATTAATCATAATGAAATACAAGGTTATAATTTTCCGTATCGTATGAAAACCGTGTTGTTAAACTTATTTTTTTTGTATAAAAATAATAAGATAAAGCTTTTTTTAAGTCTCATAGGAGTAATAGTAGGTATTGCAACTATTGTACTTAGTTTGTCTGTATCTGAAAGTGTAGAAAAACAAGTGATATCAGAGTTGTCACGAATGGGAAATAATACGGTTCAAGCTGCATCTTATGGAGAGCAAGATGGACTGCTAATAGAAGATACGTTCAATAAATTAAAAACATTTAAAGAAATTAAATATATTTCGCCATATTTACGCACGCAAAAGAAAATAAAGCGAGCCTTCAAAAAATATGATAATAATATTTCAAATGATGCCAGTACAATACTTGGCGTATCTCATGAATTTAAGAATCTAATTAAGTTACAGCTTTTAATTGGTCGGTTAATGAATCAAGAAGAGGTGGAACTTGGTCAAACTGTTGTTGTGATTAATGAAATTCTAAACAAACAACTATTTGGAACGCATGATTCAATTGGCAATAAATTGATTATCGATAACATGGTTTTTACTATTATAGGTATAGTAAAACAGAGTGACGTACGCACACCACAACCTATTGCCTGGATCCCGTATACTACATTTATCCATCGAATTAGTAATTCAAATGTTATTAACGAGTTTCACTTTACAGCAATTGAGTCTGATTTAGAAAAAATCATTATTGATTACTTATATAAGATTACAAAAGGTAGTTATACATTTTGGTCAGATAAAGAGTATGTGGAATCTCTTAATCGAGTGAAAAATTTATTTTCAATTTTTATCTTGTCAATTTCTTTTATTTCTTTGTTTGTTGGAGGATCAGGAATTATGAATATAATGTTGGCTTCGGTTAGTGAACGGTATTCAGAGATTGGATTGCGTCGTGCAATTGGAGCATCAAAAAAAAATATACTTGAACAGTTTCTGATTGAGTCCCTTTTTGTTACATTGTTAGGTGGTTTTTTAGGTGTTCTATTGTCCGTTGGTACATTAATTGTGATGAAAAATATATTAATTGATTTTGAGATTATATTGTCTTCTTATTCCATTTTTGTTGGCGTGACATTTTCCTTATTTACTGGGTTATTATTCGGCTTGTTACCTGCCATTAAGGCTTCGAAATTAAACCCTATAGAAGCGCTTTCTCGATGATTTTTAAAAAGTGTTTATATTTGTTTTTATTGCTTATCATTGGTTGTAGTAATATTAAAAGTAATTACTTTGATTACGAAAAAAAAACGAAGGTGGAAAATGAACAGGGTGATTGGTTATATGATATAGAAGAATCTAATTTGTTAACTGCCCCTTACCTTAATGAATTGTTAGCTAGTGTCATTATCAATAATTTCGAGTTAAACTTAGCTATACTAGACATCAAAAAAGGGGAACTAAATACAAAAAAGAAAGATGATGAACAGGGTGTTCAGATGAATATTAATGTTAGTTCTTCTCATTCAAAATATTTGGACCACGGAGATGAATCTAGTGGTAACTATAGTACCTCTTTTGGTTTGTCTTATGATGTTGATTTTTTTGGTAAAAAAAATATTGAAGATAAGTTGATGTCGATAGACCAAGAGTTATCGTTTTTAGACTTTTTAGGCCTTAAGAATGACATAACCACTTTAGTTATTAACGAGTATGTGTCAATATCTTCTAACAAGTTGAAGCTCGATGTATATAAAAGAATCAAAGATATCCGTATTGATATCTTGAAAATTGAAAGGGAACGATTAGACTCTGGCGTTTCTGTTGGTTCTGAGGTCCTGTCCGCTCAACAATCTTTAGACTCCGCGGTGGCTATAATTGAAAATATCAAGGAAGAAATTTTCAATTCAGTTAACAGAATTGAATTTTTTTCTGGGAATACTGAATTTATCGATATAATTAAAATTAGCGAAGTTGATGTCATAAATTTACCTGACGTGACATTTTCTGATTTGCCAAAATTCGCAGGTACACATCATAGCGTATTAGGTTCTATGCTTCAAATTAAATCTAGTGAACTAAATTTCGAACTTGAAGAAGTTGCCTGGTATCCACAATTTTCGATATCTGGGAGCATTGGTACTCAAGGTGAAAAACTGCGTGAAATTTTTGAAAATCCGTTTGGTTCTATGTCTTCATTATTGATTTTTCCTGTTATTGAGTGGCATAAGCGGACTACTAATATGGGCTTAGTTAATGCTGATTTAACAACGGCACATTTAAATTATGAAAATGTAATTAGTTCGGTCGTAGACGTTATGAACAGTTCTTTAATTAATCTATATGCAGCGCAAAGGCATTATGAAATTAGTCAAATTGAGTTATCGACAGCTAGGTTGACTAGATATTACAGTTTGAATAATTATAACGCAGGCTTTACATCAAAGTATGCAGATCTTCTTACAGAATTTGATTTTCTGAATTCCAAATTGACTGAAATCGATGCTCAGTATAATTTAGTGACTGCAAAAGTTGAGTTATGTTCAGCACTCGATTATCGTGGTTGTC
>NZ_JBFSTZ010000035.1:20468-47352 GCF_041467155.1 Vibrio sp. 10N.247.310.23
TTTGATTGTCTTTGATTGTCTTTGATTGTCTTTGATTGTCTTTGATTGTCTTTGATTGTCTTTGAGGCGTAATTAAATTTAGAGCTAATGCCACCCTGTTTCGGGCATTTCTTAGTTAATACGATAAGTTTCAGGCATACCTAACCCAGTAAGCTTGTTCAACGCTTTTATCATCGCGTAAGTTTCACCTACTTGTGCATTGTAATTTCTTAAACTTAAACGACCACCAAGCAACTGTTTAACTCGATATATCGCTGTTTCTGAGAGGGAGCGTTTGTGGTAACTATAACGCTCTTTCCAATACTCATTAGAGCCATATAACTTCTGGTTACCTACTGTGAGATTTCGGGGATGACCCCGCTCCCAGAAAGTAGCCCCTTCTCTTGGAGGAATAAGCGCAACGGCTCGCTTAATCTTAATCGCATCGTGGCAGGCTCTCGTTTTTGTCTTAAATGTGACCTCAACTTGCTTTTGTGTTCGGCTAACAAAAGTGTTGTATTTAATACTAAACGGAATATGAACCTAAACATCGAGTCGGTGAATCATTGCGGCGTTCTCGGTGGTATAGAAAATGCTCGTTTTCCCATACCCCTGAGGGCAGTCGTGAAGGCTAAGTCACTGAATCGACTCGCCACTTACCCCCAAAATAGCAGAGAACCGCGGTTAATGAGAAATTGGTTGTATTGCTTCCAGTTGGTTTTTTTGTAAAGAGATTTAGGAATAAGATTATGAATGGAATTAGCTAATCAGCTCTTATGTTATGGATCTAGTTTGGATTACGCAACAAAGCAAATTGAATCAGGCTCTAAATACTTGTTTGTTCGTTGTAATATAGTTTGTCAGTTTCTGTGAGGAAGTTCATTTAACTATGTCGTCATGTGCCGAAATATTACAATGCCAAAGGGACGGAGTTAAAGTTGTTGATTTGCATCTTAATGTGTTCGCGTAACTTCATATGAGCGGGGTTATGCGTATCACGTTTATGATAGATGAGTTTATAAGGAATTTCGTAAATATCGATGGGGCATTCGATTATTTGTAGATCGAGACTCTTGCTCCACTTTGTTGCAAATGATTTGGACATGAGCCCTAAGTAATCATGTAGCGCGACGTTCATTGCCATCCCTGCCAGCGAGCAAGTAACTACACCGGTTTTACGCTCTTGCATCGCTTCTTTAGCTAGTTGCTCAAAACCGGTAGCGTTTTGCCACCTTCCAGAAAACAAACAATGAGTTTCATTGTAAAACTCTTGTTTGGTTAGCGAACCCTGAATTCGAGGGTGTTTACCACGACAAATAACTACAGCAGGCTCTTGGTAAGCTTCTTCGATAACAAACGCAGGGTCTTTGGTGGTCACTGTATCTACGATTAGGTCCATTTCCTGACGTCTAAGTTGCTCAAATAAAAAGCATTTTTCCGGGGGGGATTCGTGTAATACTGCGCCATTTAGTGATTTGATTTTGTGCAAAATAGATTCTGAGCAATACACTTCAAATACTTTTTCTTCTAATACTGCGCTTTCGATAATGTTAATGGCTTGTTGAAATTGAGGGACCAGTTGATACGCTGTTGAAGTCAGCGTGATACCTCTGCCTTTCTTTACAAACAGTTGTTTATTTCCTACTTGTTGTTCTAGGCGCTTCATCGATGCGCTGACTGCAGGCTGCGTAAGTTGCAGATGCTCTGCTGCTTTAGTGTAAGATTGGAGATCCGCTACGACAAGAAAGGTTTGAATTAGGTTTAAGTCCATTATCGTTCTCATAAATTGAATTTATACATTAACAAAATTGCACTATATTTATCTCGTTTACTTGTTAGTTTAACCTAACCTGTATGGGAGTTTAAGATGAACTTCCTATAATTTCTGAGAATTAATGGAGATGGTATGAAAAAGGCAACCAAAGAAAAAGGGAGAAGACTGGTGCTTAACGCCTGTACGCTCGCGTTAGGTGCTGCTTCTGCTACCGCAAACGCGGCTGACAAACCCAACATCTTGGTGATATTTGGCGACGATGTAGGTTACTGGAATTTAAGTTCGTATAACCAAAATATGTTAGCTTACAATACGCCAAACATCGACACTCTTGCTCAAGAGGGCGCTAAGTTTACAAACTTTTACGCACAGCAAAGCTCTACCGCTGGCCGCTCTGCTTTTATTACAGGCCAAATGCCTAAGCGTACTGGCTTATCAAAAGTCGGTTTACCTGGTGCGGTTGAAGGTATCTCTAAAGAAGATCCAACCATCGCTACCATTTTAAAACAGATGGGTTACGCGACAGGTCAATTTGGTAAAAACCATCTAGGTGACCGAGATGAACATCTTCCAACAGCCCACGGTTTCGATGAGTTTTTCGGTAACCTGTACCATCTGAATGCGGAAGAAGAGCCAGAAAACGTGGATTACCCAACGGACCTTGAGTTCAAGAAGAAGTTTGGTCCACGCGGCGTTATCCACTCGTACGCTGACGGAAAAATTGAAGATACAGGCCCTCTAACACGTAAGCGCATGGAAAACATTGATGGCGAATTCCTCGACGCAGCTGAAAGCTTCATTGAAAAACAAGTCAAAGCAGATAAACCGTTCTTTACTTGGTTCAACGCCACTCGTATGCACAACTTCACTCATCTACCAGAAGAGTACAAGGGTAAAACAGGTGCGGGTTTCTACGCTGATGGTGTGAAGCAACACGATGACCAAATTGGTGATCTACTAAATAAAATAAAGGAATTGGGTGTTGATGACAACACCATCATCGTTTATACCACAGATAACGGTCCTATGATCAACTTGTGGCCAGATGCGGGGATGACGCCATTCCGCTCTGAGAAAAACACGGGGTGGGAAGGTGCTTTCCGTGTGCCTATGTTGATCAAGTGGCCTGGTAAGATAGAAGCGGGTAAAACGTTCAATGGTATGATGTCTCTAGAAGATTTTTTTCCAACGTTAGTCGCGGCCGCTGGTAACGATAAAGTGACTGATGAGTTGCTTAAGGGAAAAAAAGTTGGTGATATGAACTACAAAGTTCACTTGGATGGATACAACCAGCTACCTTACCTAATAGGTAAAACAGATAAGTCTGCGCGTAATGAGTTCGTCTATTGGAGTGATGACGGCGATCTACTCGCTTTACGTCAAGGTAAGTATAAGTTCCATTTCTTGATTCAAGAGAATGAAACTGGTTTAGATATTTGGAAGAAACCATTTACTAAACTGCGCGTTCCGCAGTTCTATGACTTAAGCATCGACCCATTCGAACGTGGTGACACAGGTATGGGTTACGACCGTTGGATGTACGAACGTACGTTCTTAGTTATGCCTGCAATTGCGAAGGTTAAAGAAGTTATGGACACCTTTATGGAGTACCCTCCTCGAATGGAAGCTGCTTCATTTGTTCCTAAGTAACGTATAATTACAAGTGGCGCTCATAGGGGTGCCACAATCCGAAGAGAGATATGCATGAGCAAAACTTCCCCACGTCACTCTACCACTATGCCAATTGTGCCAATGAAAACGGCGTTTAAATCCTTACAAGGAAATGAACGTCGGTTCCACGTGATGGCAAAACCCGGCGGTGCAAAATGTAACATTGACTGCCAATATTGCTTTTATTTACATAAAGAAAACCTGCTTCATCAACCAAAGCAACCTAAAATGGATGATGAAACATTAGAATTATTTATTAAGAGTTATATTGAGAGTCAAGACGGAGAGCAAATCGTATTTTCTTGGCAGGGCGGTGAACCAACACTGCTTGGATTAGACTACTTCCGCAAAGTGGTTAAGCTACAAAAGAAATACCAGCCAGAAGGCATACGTATTGAAAACGATCTACAGACCAATGGCATTCTACTTAATGATGAGTGGTGTGAGTTCTTACATGTGAATAACTTTTTAGTTGGATTGTCGATTGATGGTCCACAAGAGCTGCATGACAAATATCGCAAAACTCGTAGCGGTAAGCCTACTTTCCATTTGGTAATGAAAGCAGTTGAAAAACTGCAGCAACGTCAGGTGCGATTCAACGCTTTGGTGACGGTAAATCGCCACAACGTGAAGTATCCATTGGAGATCTACCGTTTCCTTACCCGCGATCTTGGTGTGGCTTATATCCAGTTAGCACCTGTGGTCGAGCCAAATGATTTTCATACGACCGCACCACAGTTCTGGAATGAACAGATGATCCCAGAGCTGGGGAGTGAGTTAGCTAAACCGGGACATCCAATGTCAGTTGTCACTGATTGGTCAGTTGATCCTGATGATTGGGGGGAATTTCTTAGCACCATGTTTGTCGAATGGGTCAACAATGACTTAGGTCAAGTGCTGGTCAACCTATTTGAAACTGCTGTCGCTCAAGTGATGGAAAAGCCTTCTCAGCTTTGTATTACCGCAGAATTCTGTGGCAAAGGCTTAGCGATTGAACATAACGGTGATGTATATAGCTGTGACCATTATGTGTATCCCGAATACAAGTTGTCGAACATTCACGACCAAACGTTGAATGAAATGGTATTTTCTACTCGACAGTTTACTTTTGGTATGGCAAAGCGTGACTCACTACCAGAATATTGTAAGCAGTGTCCCTACCTAAAATATTGTTGGGGCGAATGCCCGAAAAACCGTTTAATCATGACCCCTGACGGTGAACAAGGGCTTAATTACCTTTGTTCTGGTATCCGCCGATTCTTCGATGATACATTGCCTATGTTGGTTGGTTTATCGCAGATCTTGCAAAAGCAAAACAGTAAATATTAAGTATAGTTGGTCATTAAGTATATTTTGCAGTTGAGCATAGTGTGAATTTAGCAAATCTTTACGTTGTTATTTATCTGGATTATTTAATTATTGCTTAGCCAATTTTTAACTCAATGTATTATATTTTTTTATAGTAAAGGTTTTTGGACAGTCGGTAGTTTTTTAATCTTATTGGAGTATTCTAACTTTTGACAGAAAATTAGGAGATTTCTTGTATTACTACGATCTCGAAGGTTGCTCAATAGCTTGCTAGTTGAGTCGGACAGAGGACTTGCACAAGGTCCTTTTGGGATGGCTATTTTGGCCCTTTGATGCCATAAAACAGTATCTGAATACCATTAGTTGTTGTTAGTTATTTTATTTAAGCCATTGAACTAAAAGTTTGATTAACGTCACTTACGCTGAATCCCACCGGTAGTTCTGACCTTCTTGTTTGCCGGCGCAATAGCGGCTATTCTTTTACCATGTCGCTTTATCTTAGGTTTAGGCTGTCGTTTTTATAATATTATTGTTTAATTCTGTCTAAAGATAGGTCGGTCTGTTCTGTATTTTTTATCAATACAGTAAGTTTTCAGGTATACCAAGCTTGTAAGCTTATTCAGTGCTTTACTCAAGGCACTGACGGATCTCTTCATAATTTCCCTAGTCCTGCGTTGTGTGTGAGCCTTTGATATTCGAACATTCCCCATTGATATTGGATTCATTAATTTGATATCGCCGATGATTTCGTACCTCTCTCCCTAGACGAGGTATGGATAGAACTCGGCGGTGTTTAATGCTGTTGGCTTGGAAGTCAAAATGCCATTTGGCCTGTACTGCAATTAGGCCATTCCATCACATCAAGATTTCAGCGAGCAACGCAATAAGAAGCTGGATATCCAATCGCTTAGTACCGCGAGTTCTGTTGTGACGAAGTGCGATTCCATAGGCGGTACTCTTAGATCGCGGAATGCCTCTTCTATCTGCATACGCTTGGTGTACAGATTGGTAATTTGTACTTCATTTAAGATATGTCGAGGGACATTAGTCGCGAGTAGCCACGGCTCCTTTGCACTGCGTTGATAGAGATATGTAGCGGAGTGTTTTTGGCTGGTTCTGCTATGGCGCTGGGCTTTTCTGCCTTTTTCTAATCCCTTATAAACATAGGCTTCACAAGATATCGGTGATCTCTTTGCTAATAAGCAGTGGCCAATATATTTGGGTTTATGGACAGCGTTTGGATAAAAGGTTTTATTTGAGGCCCAAGGTTTTTGAGGTTGTTTGATTGATACTTCACCTCGGACACGACCTAACCAAAACCAACTTTTCTCCTGTACTTGGCGGAACCAAGTATTTCTAAAACCCGCATCAGAAATGATGATTGGACTGATTTTATTCGGCAAAACACTTTGCAATTTATCGAGGAATGTTTGGTGACTTTTCGGTGAATTGTATTGGCCATACTCAAAAACTTGTTCAAAGATTGTGATGGCTCGACCATCAAGTGCAACGGATGTACTTAACGTCATATAACAACAAAGTTGTTCACGAACATCAGACCAATCAACAAGGATGACAAGGCATGGGTTAGCCCCCGTTATTAAGTAGGCATGCCATTTATAGATAAGGTCTTTTTCACGATGTAGTTTCCAGTTTTCGACCTAGTTTAGTCAGCGTTGAGTCTGAACCGTCAAGTACACTTTTTGTAGCAAGTATCAGAGAACTCGAGCGTTTTTTGTGAATGGAGGGGCATTGGTCTTGTATGGTTTGTTGTAGAATCTGAATGTCGCGCATTGTTAACCCACTTGTTCGAAATGTGTGTTCAGCGATATTCATTAGATCAAAGACGGCGATGCGCGTCTACCTCATTGTTTTTACGCCTGATTATGAGGGGATTCGCAAGCTCAAGGCGTAAGTTTCCACCACGGGGCATTGTGATTTTTCTAAAACTTAAACAACCTCCAAGCAACTGTTTAACTTTGTACATTACTGTTTCTGAAAGTGAGCGTTTGTAGCAACCATACCGATGTTTCCAATACTCATTTGAGCTGTATAATTTTTTGCAGCCTACTGTGAGGTTTCCGGGACGAATACATTCCCATAAGTGCCCCTTGCCTTGGAATAATAATCGTAACAAGACGCTTAATCCTAATGGCATCGAGATAGGCTCTTGTACCATAAGCGCAATCATCAGGTACCTCAAAGATGCTTCGGCGGTTTTGTTTTAAGCAAGAACCAACATGCTTTGTTCTTGGCTGAATACAAGTGTGTGCGGACAATTTAGTGGAACATGGGCTAGCCTAAATATCGAGTAGATGAATACTTCAGCGCTCTCGGTGGCATAGAAAACACTCGTTTCACCATGAACACTATTGTGTGGCTAAATCACAGAATCGACGCGACCTCCTACGCTTCAATTTAGTCATTTACCGCGTGTTCATCAACCCAAAAGGTCAGAGAACTGCGGTAATTGAGTGAACGGTTGTACAGGTTGTTTTGAAAAGAAGCTTAGGCATGAGGCTACAAGAGGTAGCGGACGTAGCTGTTCAGATCGTAGGTTATGGATTTAGTTGCACTGAATCACGTAATAAAGTCCGCTCTACCTCTAAGTGAAGTCACGCTACAGAGTCGTATTCGGATGTTTATAGGTTGTTAGCATTTTTGCTTGAGTGGGTTTTGATATGATAACGTAATTTTCACTTCCGCCGGGTAAAGTTAATGGTTTAATTTGCAAGGGGTTGGAATGTTTTTATATGATGGTGTGGAGGTTAATATTGTTTATCAACCTAAGTATTGCTTGATAAATAACAAGGTAAGTGGGTTGGAAGCACTGACTAGAACGTTTGAGGGCGGTTTGAAGATTGATCATGAATTGTATTTGTCGAATTTAAATAATAGGTGTTTAATAAATGATTATACAATTTTATTTATTGAAAGTTCATTTTTAGAGTTAAATAGAAATGACTTACTTGATGTTGAGGTATCATTTAATATATATTCAAATCAATTGTTAGATGATGTTTTCGTCTCTAAAATGTTAAGCGTTAGAAAATGTTATAAAGGCATTGTTACATTGGAGATTTCTGAGAAGGAAGCTGTGGATTCTTTAAGGCTACGGGAAGTGGTCATGAAGTTGAAATGTCATAATATTAAAATATCATTAGATGATTTTGCAAAAGATTCGGCAACTATATGTAATCTTTTGAGTGTTGACTATGATGAGGTTAAAGTTGATAAATCCTTAATCGATATGTTAGACGCAGAAAAGACAAAAATGTTTATTAAAATGTTAGTTGGGTTTGCTTCGGATGTTAATTTAAAGTTGGTTGCGGAAGGGGTCGAATCTCAATGCCAAGTGCAAACGTTAAAAGAGTTGGGTGTTGATTTTGTGCAAGGGTACTTTTTCGCTAAGCCCACTTCAGCTTGCGAGCTAGCGTTGGTATAGATTATATCTGTATTATTTTAGATATTTTATTTCTATTTTGTTATCAAGCGAACTGTAGATCGCTTCAAAGATGGGTATTTGTTGGACCATTTTATTAAAGGGTATTAGTATGCCGACCCATTTGTAAGTCTTATTGAAGTGCTTTAAGCCACTTTTAGATTCATCCCCAAAGTTGGTGACGGTACCTTCAAGTGATTCTAGATACTCTTTGAAAGCCGTGCGAGATGTTTGTATATATATATACTCTGCAGTGAAGTTTCTTTCTAAGCAGAATGATATGCTCTCTAATATGCTAGAGCAAAATATTGTTGTTGATGAGGAATAAGTGCTTGGTGTGGAAAGTACATTATCATGTACTAAGTTATTCTGCATAATGCGTGGCCTATTTTTGTTGACCTTGATTAGCTCGCGTAACGTAGTTAGATAAATTACATGATGCGCTCGAAGTTCGCCTTCACAATTATGATATTCAAGAAGTAAATAGTTTGAATTGTCAGGGTTGATTAGTTTTTGAAAGTCATTGTACCGTTGTTCTCCCCATTCACGCATTAATATCTTGCTTATTTTAGGGTCGGCATGCTGTGGGGTTGTTATAGCATTACAGTTTGTTGAATAGTTTAGTTCATAATGAAATTCACTTATTTCCTCTGTTAGGTCGGAATGACTTACATTAGGAAACCTTTTATCAAATAATCTTTGTTCAATGTCTGCCTTTGATTTCATTAATGTCAGGCCTGCAGCTTCCCTTGCTATTGATAGCGCATCCTTTAGCGATGAATTAATTAACATTATTTGTATTTGTCTTTGGGTTGATGGTACCGTGCGGCCATTCTCCCAGCGTGAATAAGTACCTTTATCTAATCTTTCAAAGCTTGGATGTGTGGATAACAGGTCTATCATGTCTGTTTGACTAAGGTTTTTCCCTTGCCTCGTTTTCTTTAATAATTCTTTAAACATTGATTCTTCTCTTTGGTTAGATGCGTGCTTTAAAATTCTAATGCTTTCTAGTGGCGTTGTTGATCAAATTAGGTAAGGAATGCAGTTCCTCTGCATTATCTAGCTGTTAGTTTATAATAGGTATACCTAATCCTAGGGCGTTGTTCAATACTAACTATGACCTCTCCAATTTGGGAGTTGTAACATATCAAGCTCAATGTATCGATAGTCAGCCCCTTATATAGAGACAACGGTCGTGATATAAGGGCAGTTTTGCACTAAGCTAACTTATCGTTTTTGAGCGTTTCAACGGCTTCATTTCCTTTGCTGGGTTCAGTAATATCGGATGAACTCTACTGAACCAACGTTAACAAGACTTACTCAGCACTAATCACATTATGGGTATCAATATCAATCGCAGGGTAAAGTGCAATTTACTCCAAGTCCTAACTTTTCAGCTTCAGGTATTTTAATTTTCTATTCACCTTCCCCAAAGGCTTTCAGGCCTGTTGAATCTATCGCGATGTGTCGAATTGGACCTTTGGAACTGTTCCTATATTTAACCGCTTACTTACGCTTGTGTAATCAAAAATGGGGCGTCAACCAATGATCAATGCAAATATAGAGTCTATAAAGCCTTGAGGCACGCGTAAGTGTAAGGCGGCGTTAAAACGGTTTCGATGTGAGCATCAGAAAACGGAAAGCCTCTACTTCGTTTGTATAGAGTTTTATTATATTCACTCCGGTCAGTTATTTTCTTTTTTGACTTTCCTATGTCGCTACTATTACATCAACTACATGAGGTTAGGTTACAGGATTTAAGAGCGGTTCAACTGATTTAGTATACCAACGTCCTTTCTTGTTATTAATTAACAGTAACATTACTTCGGGAAATAAAGGTGTAAGCAACTGTATGATGTTTATATTCTTGTATATTTTCATAGAGTGTGTTGCTTAATACATAGCTACTTCAGTGAGCGAATGCTTGTGATGCGAATATACACCTCCCCGAGGGAGGTGTAAGCACACTGACTGAACTATTTGTTGCAAGACTGTGTTATGTTGTCGATTCGTTCGTTTGCGCGATCAGCTTCTTCTTGGGCTTCTACTGCTGTGCTTTTAGTTAATTGAGCTTCAGATGTTAGTGTTACTTTTTGCTCCTTAAGGTCTTGTAAATCTTGGTTTAACAGACTTACCTGGTTATTAAGATTGTTTATTTTCGTCATTGTTTCTTCATCTGGACTTGAAGAACAACCTCCGAGTAGAAGTGCTGAAGAAGTTACTGCTGAGACTAGCATTTTATTCATATATATCCTTGAATATAAGTAAATATCAAAACCGATGCGACTTTATCGGTGAGGTTGGCTACACTTGAGATTTGGTCTGTTATGTAGAATTAAAAATAATAATGATTTAATGTAACTTGCACTTGCACTTGCACTTGCACTTGCACAAAAGCCGCAAGACCGATTCTGTTTATATGCGTGATTTATAAAAATAGTTTCAAATTTTGAAGTTCTAGTTTGTGGTTCTTTCCTTAAATTATTTCTTTCTCGGGTTGATCGCTCTCCTATTTAAGGCTTTTAGATTAACGAATTGCGCGTCTATTTCTAAATGTCCAGGAAAATGCTTTCTCTTAATCGCGTGAATTTATCTAAACTTGCTGGCTTATTCCGTAACCGCCACTCATTTTGATAACTACCCGCCACCTCTTGGTAACACAATTTACAACAATGATGCTTTGCAGAAAAGTGTGCTTTGGGGGTTTGCTCAAACTCTTGTTGATGCTTCTTACAGATAATAACAATTGGTGTCCGACTGTTTACATATTGAACAAGAGAGTAATCGTAGTAATTACCCCATTTTGTTATTGCTTTTTTAATAAATGTTCTGTTCGTATCTTTAGGGAAAGGCATATAACTCTTCAATATTTATATCTTAAGAAAAATACATTTTTCTTAAAGTTGGTTAATTCTCAGTCTCATCTAATACTATGGATAATAGCATGAAAAACTAAGATTTCTTCTGATATTCATACATTTTAGCCACCTTTTTTTAAGTCAAAAATCAAAAGTGTAAGATCCAAGATTGCATGTTTTAGATTTATTTGCTTCCAGTGCAAAATTATCAAAAAAAATTCCGTTTCAACTCTTATCTGCAGATTTTCGGTTAGTTTTACAAATTCAAATTTTATTTATAGGTACTATGTTATACAAATCCTGTCAGACGGACAATTAACTTAAACATGATGTATCATAACCAGTTTGTATCATTACTATCACCAAATATAGAATTACAAAAAAATACTAAAAGTTTTTGTGTTCTCTGATTCCGCAAACGTATGTAAAAGCTCAATCAATGAATTTGCATGGTATTTTTTCAAGATTCTCGTTTTATAAGTGCTGACCGTTTTCGCACTTAACGATAACTGTTCAGAAATTCGTTTATTCGAATAACCTTGAGCTAAGTAGTGAAACACTAAAGCCTCTTGTTTTGACAATGCAGGGCTGCTTGAAAACTGTGAATGGTCAAGATCAAATACAGAATAGCCACGAACAATACTAATAATCGCGTCCTTGATTGTGTTCTTACTTCGGTTTTTGTGTAAAAAACCATTGGCACCTAGTTCATAAGCGGCTTTACTCAAGCTAGAGTAATCTTTGGAGGAAACAAAAAGGATCTTCCCTTGATATCCGCTAGCCAAGATGTTTTTAGCTAAACGCATGCCATCTCTATCACCGATAACAACATCTAAAATAATTAAATCAATACTTTGATTGCGAACTAATGCCATTACTTTTGCACAGCTAGTCAATTGTTGTACGTCAACAGTATTTATTACATCAATTACAAGATTAGCAAGTGCTTCACTGTAAAGTGGTTGTGAATCAACAATAAGAACGTTTTTCAAAATCTACCTCATTTGGTCCCAAATTTTATTTGCTCACACCAATAAAACTTCAGTCAATTCCTACAAAAAAGTGAATTGATTTTATCTATTGGCAGTTGAAATAGCGTTGTCATATTGAAATTTACTTAAGTGAAGATGCTAACAGGCTGAAAATGTTAATGTATATCAGAGACGACTTTGTTGCGTGATTCACTGGAACTAAATCCATAACCTACGATCTGTTCAACTACGTCCACTACTTGTCATCACTTGATGCTTGAGTTTCTTTAAAAAACAACCAACTAAAAATAACACACCGTCCTTTGGGAACGATAGATAAGCAGTAAATGGTTAGGTTCAAGTGCGAGAGGTCGCGTCCATTCAGTGACTTAGCCATACCAATAGGTTGTATGGCGAAGCGTGTGTTGTTTAACCCGCTACAGGTTTTTTTTCAGAAAACATCATCAGTATAAAGCGCTGCTCTTCTTCACTTAACGTAATGGCGTTTATTTTCATCTGGTCGCCAATTAATCGTTGAAGTTCACTCCGTTGTAATACGGTTAGTTGATTTAACTGTAACGTTCTTTTTAACTTTTCAAATTTTTTCGATTCCACTTCATTCTCCCTGATAAATAATTGCAATCAAATTCAATATAAAATAATGGGCTTTACTGGTAAGTAAGATTATTCGTAAAAGCATGTAAGCTCTTTCTTGTTTATTGCTTAGATCGATGAATATAAAGAAGCTAGGATTTGCGATAACTACTCCCATTAATCTTGGTTTTGTTGCGTAATTCAGTCGAACTAAATCAAGAACTTACGATCTGATAAGCTACGTCTACGACCTGTTGTAGCCTATGCTAAATTTCTTAACGAAATAATCAGCTTGAAGTACGGCAACCAATTGCTCATTAGCCGCGGGAATCCACGTTGGTTCAGTGATTTATCTATCACGACAGCGCTCATGGTGAAACGAGTTTTTTCTATGCCACCGAGAGCGCTGAAGCATTCATCTACTCGATATTTAGGCTAGCCCATGTTCCACTAAATTGTCCGCACACACTTGTATTCAGTCAAGAACAAAGCATGTTGGTTCTTGCTTAAAACAAACACGCCGAAGCATCTTTGAGGTATCTGGTGATGGCGCTTATGGTGCAAGTGCCTATCACGATGTCATTAGGATTAAGTGTGTTGTTACGATTATTCTTCCAAGGCAAAGGGCACTTATGGGAACGTGCTCGTCCCAGAAATCTCGCAGTAGGTTGAACAAATTATACAGCTCAGCTAAGTATTGGAAATAACGGTATGGTTACCACAAACGCACACTCTCAGAAACTGCGATGTATTGACTTAAACAGTTGCCAGGAGAACGATTGAGCTTAAGAACTACAATGCACCGGTGGGTAACTTACGCGATGACAAAAGCGTTGAACAAGCTCACTGGCTTAAGTATGCCTGCAACTAGTCGTATCGACTAAGAAATACACGAAACAGATAGGCTCTACTTCTAAATTTAATCACGCAACAAAGCCCTTAACACGGTGTTTACTTGGAATAGTCATCATTAATGCTAAATGTGTAACACCTTTCAGGGCGGGGATTTTTACTAATTCAATGAGGCAAAGAGCCACTTTAATTAATGTTAACATATTAATACTCTTAGCGAATTTACTGTTTGATCTGAGTGCGATGCTAATTATATTAAGGACGAAATATTGTGAACGATAAAATTTCAAAGCTTAATTTAGCTCTATCAAATTAAGCGAAGGTCCATCCTTCCGTGTAGGAAAAGTCTTAAATTTTCAATGTTTTTATATTTCTGCTGTGTTTTTTTTTTTTTGTCCTTTATATTTCAAACAATGGTTGAATGTTATCAGTAAAAGCAATATTAGGATTGCAACTAATTTTCTACATGTAACATCTCGGCCTTTGTAAACAATTTATCTATGATTAATCGTTCATAGATGTAAATAAATCAAACATTAAATTGGTCATGTTAGAATGAGAAAAGGCAAACATAGATTGTTATATAATTCAAAAGTTATTTCTATTGGTCTTGTTACACTTGCATTAAATGGGTGTGGTACAGGCGAGGAGGAACCATCTTCTCCACAAGATTCCATAGTGGAAGTCGTTGCTCAAGATGCGTTGCTTAAAACTGAAATTAATGATAGTGGATATATTGTAGATTTATCCACTATTGTATTAGCTAATCAATCTGAGAATGTCTTTAGGCTGTCTGACGTGTCCGTTATAAATAGTAATTCATCATGCAGCCCTATCTCCATCGAACAGCAGTCTTTTACGATTAACCGTAAGCAAGCTACAGTTTGTGATTACGCGTATGCTGTTATTGCTAACAATCAAACAGATGTAAACGAACATAGTAGTGGTATGGTGCGCGTTGTTGTGAGTGATGGCGACATGTTTCAACTGCCAGCACTTTCGCATGTTGCAAAAATCAATGAAGTAAACACAACAACAGATCCAGACTATAACTACGAACCAATTCAAATTAATCTAATTAATGAATTAAGCTTAGTTGGAACCGATGTGTCTAATTGGACGCTCTCTCCTTCAATCACGCAGCCTTATACCAAAGGCTCTTTAGTTAACGTTGATGTTACAAATCACCTTATTGAATATATACCAGCTCCAGGGACCAGCGGTATTGACAGACTAATGTACAGCTATATTGATGACTCTGCTGGTCAAGCATATAGTGGTGTTATAGACATTGCAGTCGCTGAAAATGCGAACCAAGGGATTGAGTTGTTAACTCCCAATGCCATTTATGGTTTAAACGGCAAAACTTATGTCCCTCTTAAGGACGCGATTAATGGCATTGAAATCGACGTTAGCCCCTATGTGAATTCATTGGATGGGGACGATATTCAACTTATTTATGTGAAATCATTAACTGCCCCTCAAACAAGCATTGATGGCGCAAATCAAAATAATTTAACTAATACTAAATTTACATTTAAAGCATCAACCCAAAATGTCCATTTCGTCACTTATGCCGTCAGTGATCATAAAGGTAGTTATCAAATTGGCCATATTAGTGTAACCGTGTTGGATGAAAATGATATGGCTCCTTGGGTTGATGTAACTGACGAACAATCCAATACATTGTTTTACGCACCAAAGACTTTAAACGTCGCAATAGCAAATAGTTATACCTTTGACGAATCAATCACCACTCGTGTATCTGGAATAAATTACTCTGTAGCTGGATTATATAGCGATAGCGTTATTGAATATTGCTCTCAACTAAGTGCAGAGTTAGCAACAAGTGAAGAACTAAAATCACTAGTAGATAGAGGTTGGTTAAACACAGCACTTTGGCCCCAAAATAGTGAATATTTAGTTTTAGACCGTATTTCTGGAGACATTAAAATTCTCGATATTTCAGCTGGTGCGTATACTATAGATATAACAACGTTAGATAACCCTCTTTCGGATATCAGTTACTATCCTGCATGTGTCGAGAAAAGTGATGCGACAGATCGTATGTTAGTGAGTTTACAATTATCAGCCAAGTTACGCTCTGGTACTACTTCCATTTCCGTGCCAAATGGCAAGTCAATTAATACAACGCTGACCGGCTATTTTAACGACGGTTCGGTAGAGAATGACATGCTTTTATTCGATAAGTCATTGACCACGTTCGTACAAAGTAGTCAGCTTTTGACTCAAGATAGCTTTGGATTTATCGCACATACTATTGGTAACACAGATTTATATGGTCAATATAATGCTAATAAAGACCCATTGCGGTCTAATATTATTGATATTGAAGTTACAACTGCTGTAGTTACAAATGGTACGCTATCCGTGTCTTCGAGTACGGTACCGCAAGGTTCAACGATTACTCTTGATGGACAAATAGAGTACAGTGATAATTCGAGTTCCCTAGTCAGTGATGAAGCGAGCATTACATGGATGATTGATAAATCCGAATATACTGGTACGGGGTCTCACTATTATGTTGATGATATTACATATGACGGTTCAAATTGGACGTTAAAGTCAAGTGTAAATCAAGGAACTTTTGAGATCTATTGGATGATTGACGGTGTCGAGTCTAACCCAAAAGAAGTGACCATTGTTGAAGCTGTCCTGGTCAACCTAGAAAGTATCGTAACGAAAGATAGTACCTCGCACTTAGTAGCGAATGAATTTGCTATAGGCCGTCCGTTTTATTTCACTGTTATGGGTATATTTACAGATGGTGTGTCACGTGATGTAACATCAATGATTGAACAACAAAACTGGGAATATGATAGTAGCTACGTTAATCAATCAAGTACGTCATTCAACCAATTTACTGGTCATGCAGTTAATAGAAATCCCAATGATTGTGGATACGGTCAGCCAATTAAAGCTTGGTTGAATGGGCTGTCTATATGTAAAAGTGTCATAATAGCAGAACCCTATTTGATGTCTGTTACACTAACGCCAAGTCACCACATCTTACCCAGAGGTACTAGCGTGGATCTCACTGTTATTGGTACATATAGTGATGCCTCATCTCAAACCGTCAGTGGGTGTACTTGGGCATCTTCAAACTCAAACCGAGCAACTGTGGATGTCAATGGTAAAGTCTCAACAAATGCATCCAGCGAATTAGGCGACGTTAACATCACTGCTGAGTGTAATGCGCGTTATGGTACAGGTACATTGTCTAGTAGCACGAAAATTTCCGTGACAGGTCCTTCTCTTGTTAGTATAAATGCTTCGCCAGATTCATGGCGAATGAGTAGGTTAGAAACTGAAAAGTTAACCGCAATTGGTACGTACTCAGACGGAACCACCGCAGACATATCTGATACAGTATCATGGTCTAAAACTTCTTCTGGATACGACAGTAGTTTGACCATAAACGGGGCGCAAGTAACGGTTGGCGTTGGATATACAAGAAGTGGAAGTTTGGACTTTGTTGCCAAATTAAATGGGATTACAAGTGACACTGTTACATTAACGTTGTACAACTCATTTTATGTATCATCTAACAACATGAGAATTTCATTTCCTTCTAGGAGCGAATTAAATTGGTCGGGGTCGAAATGGTTTTGTGGAAATGTAGCAAGTGTACAAGGTGAAGATTGGGGCGGAAGAGATTCTGATTGGGGTGCTTTAAGCCTTGGAACCTCAGAGCAAATTTATAACGCTGGTGTAGCTAAAGAAATTCATGACATGTTTGTAAATCAGTTAAACGATGATGGCAAGCCTTATGGCACATACTATGGGGTGTGGAACGAGAAGAGTGGTAGCGAACGGTACTTATATAATATGAGTAATAATTCTGAGTCCTTTACTTGGAAAACAGATACTAGTACTTTTCTCTGTGGCCAATCTTTTTAGATTATAAATACCCGCCTTCTTAGAAGGTGGGTTTTCCTCATAATTCTCTAAAAAATGGTATCCATGCTGTTAGGTATTCAATAACTGGAATTGGCGATCATACTCTATGTCCTGTTTACCTTTATGTCGTACATATCGTTAAATTAATTTTTTCATTCCAGCAGTCCTTGTCTAAAAACTGTCCTCGCCCCAAAATTTTATTTCCTACCCCTTTTCGTATTCGAGGAGATTTATTAAGGCGTATTGATCTTTTTTGTCAATACAATAAATCATTGATATGTTGGCATGGTTTCCCTCTAACTTGTAATATCTACTTGAAATTGCCGTATACCTAATTTTCGACCAAGCGACTTTAACGCCAATCTATACAATCTTTGTCTATACCTTTCCCACTATATGCGGTAAATAAAAAGCGCGGAAGATTTAGCATCATCAGTTAATTAACCAGAGTCACCACTCAGATGCTGGTACATCCTTTTTAAGGACCTATAAGTGCTTAAGTTGCTTAGCCAGAGAGCTAGTGCTCGTTTTTTAAGAAAATATTCTGGTTTCCGCTTTTCGAGAGGTCTTGCATATTTAGCCCTCTAAGGGAGCTTGATCGATAAGGGACATATCCCTACAGACGTAAATATTTCCAGGTTAGCATTTGTAGTGGGATAAAATTCCATCTGCTAACTAGATGCGCGTTATTTAATGTAAAATACGTTTACAAATTGAGGCTTTTTTTAGTTTTAGTTTTAGTTTAGTTTTGGTTGTAATATTTTATTTTTGAATTATTTTTAGTTTATTTAAATGCAAGCAAAACGTTTTTATTTGAAAAAGAAAGGAAAAGGAAAAGTAAAATGAAAAAAATTACTGCATTATCGTTAGTTATTATGAGTGCTTTGACTAGCCAAGTTGCATTTGCCGATGCTACAGCTGTATTAACATGGAATGGTCAAGTTGGAGCGAATTTGGCTGATAATGATTACATGATTACTGGTAATAATGGTTCTACATCTGCTGATGCATTTAAAGGGGCGTTTTTAGATATTCAACCTAATGCAACATTTGATTCTGAGCATATTGTATTGGAAATGCGTGCGAATAGTGGAGACGCTACAAGTCCTGTAGCTGGTGATCTTTGGTCTGGCGGTACTGTTACTTGGACGCTTGATAATGTAGTTGCTGATATTGATGGTGTTGACTTGCAAGCACAAACAGGTGGTGCGCTTCCTATTGTCGTGTCTATTAATGGTGAAAATGTAAGCAAAGGCGCGAGTTACAGTGATACATCATTTAATCGAATTGGTGTTAAAGTTAGTAATCAGCAAGCACTGGATCCAAGTGTAGTAGCCGGTCGTGATATTGTTGTGGAAGTAAATTTATCGGCGACAGCCGCTTAAGATATTAGGTCTCTAGTCAATGATATTGTTGATCGTGTGATCGTGTGATTGTGTTAATAGTACAAGAGTACGTAAACTCTTGTGCTATTTTTATTATAGAAAAAAATAATGAGATATCTGGTTTATATAATGTGCTTGATTTTGTTGAGTGCTAATTGCTTTGCAAAAACAAAATATTTCAGAGGTAGCACAGATGTTACTACAAAAATTGAAATTTATAATTTGTATACAGAATCAATCACTGGAGTTTCTATTGTCCCAAATAAAATCAATTTGAAATTATTGGCGGATAAGAGCGGTTTTGAAAGAGAAGATGTGCATTTAATTATAGAGACAGATATTCCTTCAGGTATTGCTAATGTGCCAGATGTTAGTATTGATGTTCCTTATTCAATTGAGTTAGTTCAGAATGACGCTCACTGTATAAATAATAACTTTTTAAATGACGCCGTTGATTTTTCAGCTACACAATCAGCAAATCCTATATTTGTTTCCACGTTAATTAACAACGTTGGTTCTGGCAGTGATAATTATCAGTTTGTTGGAGTCGGAAGTTCGAATGGTTCAGTTGTAGTTGATGATTTCGCTGAAACAGATTCGCTATCTAATGGGCTATTGGTTAAAAAGAATACGCACAAGGTTGAATTGAGCTTTTTAACAATATCGGATATTGCACAAGCGATGCCTAGTGGTAGTGCAATGAACACTGAATGTGCTGGTAGCCTCTCTTTTTCTGTTACTATAGGTTTATGATATGTTATTTCGACTTGTCAAAATAAAAGCGATGATAGCAATTTGTTTACTTCCTGCATTGGTTGAAGCAAGCTCTTTGAAAAATAACATACCTAGTGGTTTTGATGAATTCTTTAGAAATAGTATTAACGAAATAAAACTTAGAAATTTAGATGGTAGCTTTACAGATCCTATTTTGCTTGTGTCTAATTATCAAACAGTTAAGCTGACAACTGTAGAAAGTCATTCTAAGATTCGTGACTTTTTAAACGATAATCGTATTGATGCCAAATATGTAGATGAAATAATCCAAGCATTGTCGGATGGAGTTTCTAACCAAAGTTCATGTCGCGGGTATATTACTGAGTGTGTATTATATCCTGAAATTTTCGAGTTTGTTTTCAATAATAGAGATAAAGAATTATATTTGTTTGTTCACCCTAAAGTTTTAGATTTAGGAAAAGGTCCGGATTCGATTTCTTATCACTCAGCTTATAGCGAGCATTCTGGGATTGTAAATAACGTAAATATGTATTTTTCATCATATTTGGATCAAGATACATCTGTGTCGATTAATGATCAGTTGGTTGCGGGTTTACCTTATGGGTATATCACATCTAATGTTGGCACTAATGTTGGTTTTGGAAATAGTAATAAAGAAAACGATCTTACTTTGTATGATATTTCTTATAATTTAGACTGGGATGACAAGCTCATAAAAACCGGTTATTTTCAATACTTGCCGAAAGTAAACTCCACTGACTTTCTCTCTGGTTCTAGTTCAATTATGCCACAAACTTCATTTTTTCTAGGTTCATCAAAAAATATGATAGTCGGCGGGAGTAATGCGAATAAACAGTTTAACTTTTATTCGGCTCAAAGCGGCGATGTTGAGCTTATTCGAGATGGTCGAATTATATATCAAGGAAATGTTGAACAAGGTCAAAATTCTATTAGTTACAATGAATTGCCATCAGGACGTTATGAAGTTGAGTTGGTTTTGCGTACAGGGGGAGCTCCGGTAAATCAGGGTGTTTACTTCATCTTTAATAGTATTGAAGATAGCCTAACTCAGGGGCAATTTGATTATTTAATTTCAGCTGGAAAAACGTCATCGGGCAATGGAATTTCAACAATTGAGTATGAAAACGGTCAAGAAATAGAAAGCAAAGCGTTTGTTCAAGGGCGTCTTAGTTATCAATTATTACCTAGATTACTTATAGGCCTTGGTACGAAAGTAATTGAAGATGAAGCCGCATTTGAAGTTGGCATGCAGTATTCACTTGGGTCTTTCGATGCTGATATAGTCTTAAATAGTCATGTTTTTAGCGATGGTCATTTTTTGAACACGACGTTTTCATCCAATTGGGGTAGTCTAAATTATGAAAAAATGAACAGTGAAGGAGGATATTTATCTACTTATCTCTATAATTCATCAAGTTATGAAAAGTTGTTTTGGTCATCTAACTACAGATTTGATAATGGTTCTTCTTTATATGCTGTGTATACGTTAAGTAAAGATGAAAACTTGGAACAAGGTGAGCGTATTTATGATGATGTATTGTTAGGTTATAGATTTGGTTCTTTTAGCCGTTCGTCATTCGATATCACTGTTCAAACTGATAGTGACTTTGAAGAGGGTTCTTTTTCGATAATGTGGACTTTACCATTATCTGATACTGTCGATTTGATATCGTCGGTAATGGGTGACAAGAGTTCAGCTAATCGCTTCTCTAATACGCTAAATAAAGCTGATTTATTAGAGTCTGACCTGATTAATAGTTCATTAAATATAAGTAATTTGTATGACAGGCGCCAAGGCACAGTTTCTCAAACAGGTATGATTACGGCTAATGGTATTGGTGATAAAGCACATTTTGGTGGTTCGCTTTATGCAAACAGTGACGGTACTATTGGGGCAACGGGTACTATATCTTCTACACAAATATTTTCTGATGAACTATATATTTCATCAAAATCGGCTTCATCTTATTTAGCATTGGATATTAAAGAGAAAAATAAGAATTTAATCGATAAAGAAGTAAACGGTTTTGTGACGGTTAATCAGGATGGGCGTAATCTAGTTAAGAAATCCACAACGGATTCGCTTAATATCATCCCGCTCTCGAGCTATAGTCAATATCGAGTGAATTTTGATGCTGAGAGTGTTGGATTAAACAATACCGGAGATAAAAATGCGATGTTTTTTTCTACGCCAGGTAAAGTTTTAAAATTTGTTCCACAAGTACATAAAACGGTTTCATTTATTAGTGGCTTTAATAATATTAATAATAACTTCGTCTCTAACGTAGAATGCTTAGGCGACGGATGTATATCGGTTGTTCAACTTATCGATGGTGTTTATCGTGTCACTGTTTTAGAAGGGTTTGATTTTAGATTAGTCAGTGATGGGAATGAGTGTTTTATACCTAGAAATGAACATAATGTATATATGAACTTTGGTAAGAATTATTGTTTGCCAACGGATACGGACGGCGTATTTGCTGTAAATGTTGATGGGAGAGGTTATGAAGCGATTTATGTCGGATTATTTACTAATGCAGAATTAGAGCAAAGCGGCATAATTAAACAGTTAGAGAATTATAGTTATCATATTATCACTAAACCAGTTGGTCAGTTAAACGCTGTTTATATAGCCAACAATAGAGTAAAAATGACGGATTTGCTCGTAAATCATATAGATTCAGTAGAGAAATTAAAAGAAAATGCTAAAAGAAAATATATTAACAATATTTTTTTTCCAGTGGCGAAACAATAATTTAAGAGGTCAAATATGAGATTTTTAAAAGTAAGTTCTGTATTGATTTTTGTATTTTGTCAATTTTTATCTTTGGCCCAAGCGTCAGGGTTAGTTGTGGATAAAATGTTTATTATTGCAGACGAAAAAAAGAATGGATTGTTAACATTAACAAATACTAGTGACTTGCCTTTGTTTATTTCGGCGAATATTGATGAATTTCATGTAAACGAAGACGGATCTGATTTTATTAAAACGCCCTATAACGCTAATAATGTAGAAAACTGGAAAATTAGTACAACTCAAAATAAGCTAGTTCTCCATTCTGGTGAGTCAAACAATGTAGGTATTAGAAGTCTTTGTTACAATGTGACATGTGATAGTTCCCGAGATTTAATGTTTTTCGTGACATTTATGCCATCGCCGTATCGAGATCCGGGCGATAGCTCTGATATGAGTTCCGCTATGCAACTTAATTATGGTTTTTCTCCAGTTTTTATTATTCCAACAGACAAACCAGATATAAAATACAAAATTAATCGTACAGATGATAATTTAGTAGTTGAAAATAAAAGTAACACTCTAATATATGTTTCTGTTAATAGTTGTGATAATGATAAAATGTATTCTGGTTGTTTTGTTAGATATATTGTAATTGCAGGCCGAACGAAGGTCTTTCAATTACCATCTGAAATAGAAAACAAAGAAATTACTGTTGATGTTGCATCCTATGACAATTCATTTAATAAACATGGTAAATTAAATATAAACGATGAGTTTAAGGATTAACAATGAAGTTATTCTATCTAATTTTTTTTCAAATTGTTATTTTTTCAAGTTCAGTAGCACAGGCAAAAATAGAATATCGAGTTAAAGTTGGTGCTAACGGCATTCAATGGGAAAACGCTGTCGATATTTCCGCGGATGAAAAGGTGATCTCTAATTGGCATGAAGCCAGTTCATTGGGATTGCCTACGGTAAAAAGTTGGGTGCCAAGCACGTTTGTAGTCCCTCCTGCGAAAGGAATTAAATTTTTTGGCTATTCGACTTTAAACGGCAGTGATTCAATTGAAGTTTCTAGTTTTTCTGTGACGGGGATGCAATACAACACTATTGGTATTGCAAGCTCAAAAGTTTCTTCTGGAATTGGTAGTGGTTGTAACTCTCAACTTATTTCTGGATCTGTTATAGATGTTCGGGGAGATAATTGTGTATCAAATATCCGTATAGATAATGATATATTATCCGTGCCATTCGTTTTGTATCGACCAATCATTTCTATTGATAATGCTGAGCTTCTAGGTGCATTAGATGGTTCTAATCAAGGTGTTTACTCAGCATCCGTGCCTGTTTCAATTAAAGTACCTTATTATATCGGGTCGACACTAACTTACCGTCAGTTCAGTGACGTCATTATTATTGTAATAGATTATGATCCAGTTTGGATTACTAATGTTGATTTGATTCCAGAAAACGTGGTTTTACAACCTATTTATTACCCAACTAGTCGACTTGTGTCGAGTAATGAAGCTGCTGTTCAAGTTAAAGTTGATGGTTATTTTAGTAATGGTATTCGATTATCTCTTTTAGATAATAATTACTTTTTAGAAAACACTAATAATGTCAATATTAAAATACCATATTATATTCACTGTAAAGGTTGTGGTGCTAATCGAAATGAAAATAAAGTGTTGGTTAATGATAGTGGTACGATTTTAAATCAATGGGTCACTATCGGGAGTGGTGTCTCTCTAATAAATGATCCAATTATATTTAATTTAGCATTTGGCTATATAGATGTAGATGGTACAACTCTAACTTCTGGAGAATATATGGATACTGTCAACTTTGCAATTGAACCAGAGATATAGATAATGAGAAAATATAATCGAGCAGTCTTTTTGATGTTTTCTATTCTTGTAACGAGTAAAGTGTTTTCTCAAGAAGATAATGTTACTGTTAACGATAACATTAAGTTTGGCATTGGTTATGCTGGAAGCTTAATTGAATCAGGTGAAGGGTATGATGAATATCATGGTTATGAGGTTTCTTTCGGCTATATATATCAAGACAGATTTTTGGTAGAAACGGGACTGTCAAAACTTAATAGTAGTAACGAATTTAATCCTGACAATTATTTTTTAAGATCTAGTAGGGTATTTCCTTTAAGTGATTATGCCTCTTATTATGTGGGCGCAGGAGTTAATTATCTTAATAAAGAAATCTATCCAGGAATCAATGTTGGTATCCATTTTGAGTTTCACAAGGATTGGTATGTTGATGCTGGTTATCAAACCTTAATTTCGGATATAAATGACAATATATATTCATTACTGTTGTCAATAAATTATAAGTTTGAAATAAATCCAATTCAAGTTGATAATGTTAAGGATGATTTTATTGTTCTATCTCGTCCGACAACAAGTATCAAAAATTTTGATGGTGATAAACGCGTAAAAAATACGTATTATAAAAAATATTCCGTGATAAAAGGTGATAATCTTACATTTATTTCACGTAAGTTAGGTGTTCCATTACATGAATTAATATTATCTAATCCGCAACTAGCGCTAAAAAGAAATTCAATTGACCTTATTTATCCAAGCGAAATTATATATTACCCAAGTCGAAGGTAAGAATTTTTTTAAATTTTAAGGTTATAGGTTTTAATTTAAATTGTGTAGGTTATTATGCAAAAATTATTATTAATTGCCATTTTTCTGGCTCCATTAACATCGTTAGCTTCACCTTATATAGGCCTGGAATATGGGTTTAGTTTTCACAAGAGTCAATTCAACGCAAACTTTTCTGATGGCGTCACTTTAAAACCTGAGTTTGATTATGGTATTGTTAGTGCAACGTCGGGATTTTCATTCAATGAAAAATGGGCCGCGGAACTCAGCTATAGCCAATATAAAATAAGTGAGTCCCGGAAAGATATTAGTGTTGATACCCCTGGTCTATATTTCGATAAAGAGTGGGATGCATCTATGAACGTTAAGCAAGTAGAATTATCTTCAGTGTATACGCTCGCATTAGATGGCCAATGGAGTGCTAGACTTAAAACCGGCGTCACATATAATCAATATCGTGCAAAATCTAGAAAAACTGACAATCAGAATGTAAATGGCGAAGAACTAAGTGAAGTACTTTTGAGTCACAAGTTAGAAGAAAATCATTTTGGTGGTGTAATTGGTGGGGCTATAGTTTATGATTTTTCGCCCATGCTATCACTTGGGGCTAGCATCAATCATCAAATGGACAAATTTAATGCAATGACAAGTTTAAATTTGATGACTAGATATTATTTTTAATTTTATTCTGTATATACAGAAAACCACGGGTTTACCCTTGGATGAATGCTTTTGGAGGCGGTACGATGGATAAATGCAATATTATCCATCGCCCTACAGTGTTTATTACACGAAATATCACGTAGTTTGGGTAGCTAAGTATCCTCGGAAAATCCTGAATCCTGGTATGTGCAGCTACCTACGAAAGGTTATGCCGTAGTTACTGCGAAGTTTATTTGGTGTTGAGATAGAGACGATAGGTTTTGATGAAGATCATCTGCATACGCTGTTTTTCAAGCAAGCTGTCGTCTTTTTTACAATTTAGTAACATGAATGATTACGCTGCACACTTTTCAGGGTTCAAGTACACCTCCTCTCGCGATAACTTATGGCACTGTTATCTGACATTAAGTAATCACCCAACGCCTCCGCTACTGCGTAGCTGTGCTTCGTCGTGCCTCCTTATTGCCTTTCACTGGCTTCAATTAAGGTCGAGTAAGGGCTTGTTTTCTTATGTGCCGATTTTCCTTTCTACTCGCATCACTGGATGTCGCTCGCAGACTGTTCACCATCCTCAAACAGAAAGGAAACTTGTCATGGCACAACAAAACCCAACCCCAACTATCTCTAAATTGACGCTCAGCGATCAGCGTTTCGCCGCTGGGCACGAAAGCTTACCAAAAAATGATATCTCTTTACTGCGTACTCCTCAGCGAACAGAGGGAGAAGAGCACGGCTTTTCTCTTACGCCGTGTAGCGACATTACATTAGCTGAACTCAAAATTGCGGGATTTACTTCGCGTGATTCTAAGTTCTACCCATCCACTCAGGCTGAGGTTGAGGAGAGTATCTTACACCACTTTAAAATAGCGGACTTAACTGACAATTTTATTGTTAAGGATGTATCAGCTCCTTCAAGATCCCTCTTTTCGTTTCACCGTTGTCCGTTTTAATTACTGGGATATTTTTGTATTAACGTAAGGAGTAAGCCATGAAATATCTCTCTCACTATATTCAAGCCAAACAAACGCAAGCATTTAATGAGGCGGGGGCGTTCTTTGCTTTGTCTAATAAGTAGTTCGATGGAGAAAAAAAGAGGGCGTGAAATATGCGTCGTTAGGTATGGGTTTAATTTGCCCTGTTGATAATGCGAAGCAATTAATGACCCGTTTAGATTCTATTGCTCAAGAAGGGATCGCCAAAGACATCGAAGAGAATGGTAAAAAAGCGATCATTCGCCGTGAGCTATTCAATCACGAGTGTTTCTATACCAATGACATTTGTGATTGTGTCGAAAAGCTCGAAGGGTATGGCATTTCTTACGATGAAGTGTATGAGGTGTTTAA
>NZ_JBFSTZ010000036.1:0-44947 GCF_041467155.1 Vibrio sp. 10N.247.310.23
AATGTCCATGACAAATTTACTCTTGTTACTAAATATAAGGAGTAAATAATCTAACGAATAACTTAATAATGATATTTGTTGGATTATTCAAATTAATACAGCGTCTCGCTGCTTCGAAGTGAATATTAGTTAGAAAAGTGTTTTTAATGTAATCCCATTTGATGGATCTGATCATCGCATCGTCAACTGTCATGTTCACATAACGAACAATTAAGAACTAAGCCTTTGTTTATATTGAAACTTCAATAGAGCCATCTTTGAAAATAATTTTGAAATTATTTCAGTTTATTTTGCTCTACGTAAAGCTTTGTAGCATAGTTCAATGACGCTAAGTCTCGAACCTACGATCTAATCAACTACACTCGTCATACGTCTTAATCATATACCTTAGCCTCATTATAAAAATCAACTTGAAGCAACACAATCAAGCGGCTATTAAACGAACTCTCTGACCTTTTAAATTAATGAAGAAACTAGAAGTGGATGGATCCGACTTAAACAAAGTAAGTGTGATAGTGCAGGTATATTCACTGATTTAGTCTTCACGAAAACCCTTATGGTGAAGAGAATCTTCTCAATACCACTGGGTGGGTCATCGACTTATATTTAGGTTAGAGCATAGTACGGATGGCCAACGTAGAGTGCAGACAAAACTGCATGTCGCAGTTAATACAAACACTCCAAGCATCATCGAGGTATATGGAGATAGTCCTTATGACACGAAAGCTTGTCGCTTTGGTCTGCCTTACGTTCAAAGTTGCCTTTCTGGTCTACCAACTGATATACACCTTTACCTTAGCTATCAGTTCTAAATGTTCTTGTAGCTTCTCAGGAGATTGAAAGGAAGCATGACAAATTTCATCAAATCTAATCATAGTAGATTTCAAGTAGATCATCACTCTTCCATTGAGTTACTAAATATTAGTAATACTTATCACAGAACATGTCTTGTTAGCGCACTATGATTTCGACTTAACGCCATTACATCATCTACCAACTTCTCGATTTGCTTTTGCTGCATTTGCATTCGGCCTTGGAAGCTTTGATATTCACTTTCATCCACTAATGCTAAACCATTCTCTCTAGCTTGTTGCTTAAGGAATTGTAGTTCAGGGGTTTGACTGCGCAACTCATTTGCCAAGTCTTGTTTTAATATTCTTTTTGCCAACGCATGTTCGAATCCATGCTCTTGGAACCAAGTATTGGTGTTGAATACGGCATTGTAGTACACATGAACATTTTGGCTTGTTACGTTTTTCGCCTTCGCCAACTCAAAAATTAAGTCGTTTAAGGAGAGGTCTTGCGGAACGGTTGGAGCTGGAAGAGCTGCAGCTGTGGGCATACTGTCGAACGCACGAATGACATTTAGATGAAACTTAGGGCTAACCCACATTGCATAAGAATAAACAAGTTCTTTGCATACCCAAGTCCCCGCATTACTACCGCCACGTTTGGTGTTTACAGCAAAGCAGAAATTACTGCTTTGCTCAATTTCATTAACCAGTTCTTGAGTTTGCTGATTCTTGATAAAAATACTTGGACGATGTCGATTGTGTCCACCACTCGCTTTATGCAGGTCATTTAACGAATACAAATTATCAAGTGTGCGGATGTCTTTAGAAAGGATTGTTAGATTTGGCATGATGGCCTCCTTGAGATTTAGCCTGCTAAATCACCACTCGGAGTTCCTACGCTTCGGGTGGTGAACTGAACAGGGGTAGGAATACCGCTCTCAAGGACACGGCCAGCCGAAGCTGCCCTGCCCAGCCCACCATAATTCAGATGCATTTTGCTTAATAGATAAGCAAAGCCACCATGTTTAGATGTGCCGAAGCCGCACATGAAAAAAACCAGCAAAAAGCTGACGTCCATGCGCCTTGAGAAAAACAAAACGGGTTCCTACGCCCGGCACTGGATTTTGCCAGTGCCGTTACAGATTAACGATGTGGGAGATCGGTGTCAAACGTTTAATAACGTTGCATATTGTATAGAGTACGACTCTTACAATCGGCTTGCCTTACCCATGAACGTAGACAGGATTGAGACAAAAAATTCCAGAGAAAACACGCGGTTCCAGATAGACAAAATGTTTACACGGTCCATTGATGAAGGAAAGTCCGCTGTTCTCGATGGGTATATTAAGATGACTAAACAATTAGATCTCAATCTAGTAGCGGAAGGAGTTGAAAATAAACTCGAAGCTAAAGGGCTTTTATTCAGAGGCGTCTTTCAACATCAAGGTTACTATTACGCCAAACCTATGCCGATTGAAGATCTCCATCGCTGGGCTTTAGCTCATGGTTATACTCACGAGCGGATTAGTGAGACGCTCACAAAAACGTCATAAAGCTTACCTTAATCCACAACGAAAAGATGTTGTTGCTAGTACTCCTGGTTTAGCCTATTGGAGCCCAACCAGGATAGCAGACCGTTTCCGCCTTATACATCAGAGCATGTTCTTCAGAAAACCCTTTTGGCCCCGTTCTTTCACGAGCTATCGAACCCCAAGTCCATTGTGCGTTTCCGATGTTTTCAAACATTGTCTTCCCCATTAATGTTGATTAATACTGACTACGTTGATATCGCAGTCTTTGAACTCAAAGTCGAAAAACACATTCGTCGGCTTTTTATTCCATCTGCATACCAACACCCGCATCACCGTAAGAGTGGCTGCCTTCACTATTGCAAAAAGCGCCGCCGATGGGCGCAGGCCTGCGTAATATGCCTAAAAAGTTCAGGAGCCTTATCTGGGGCGACGTCCAAGGCTGTTTTTCTACTCAATTAAGCATGCTGGTTGAGTGGTTCAACAGAGTTACTTGGGAATACCAGACACCACACCCTTTGGGTGTGCGTATTCTACTACAAGAATGCACAAGCCAGTTTGTAGCACGGCTCTTGAGAGAGAGCCCATTGTTTTGTTCTTTTAAAAGAGCAAAACAATGTCCTTAAAAGGAGTTTAAATAATGCAAATTGTATACGGATATTGTCGTGAAGATGAGGCGGTGAGTTTATTGGACCGCTTTGTTGAACAAGGGGATTTTGTCAGCTTCAAAGAACTGGGCTCGGTCGGGCGTGAATACATGGCATTTGCTGCTTTGTTGCCTTTTACTGACCGCCTCCCCTTTCCTTTCTATTGGAAAGGTGTTCATTTCGTTTCGGTTCAAAAACAAACCCAATCAGTCCGTCAACTCACGCCACCACCATCAAAGAATGCTCGCAAAAAACATTATCGTAAACTCAAGAATACGATCATGACCCCTCAAAATTGGAAACAACACGTCAGTCGCAATCGCGGTTTGAAGTATGTAAACGCTTCCTTGTTGCCTTTAATGTAATCGAGAAGAACCATGGGGCTCAACGGCAACACCTTCACTCATGCGGCCCAAAGCATTCCCCAAAATATGGGGAACTAACAACGTCCATTTTTCAACCCACCAGATGCACGACACCCCTTTTGATAAAGGCGGTGCGATGTCGTGCCTCTTTTATTTACATTTAAAGGTAACCACATGAAAGATAAAACCTCACGCTTCAACCTTCCTCTTACGTATTGGCGTCACTTTTGTACGCTCATGGCCGTCTACTTTGCCTGTGCGTCACCCGCTTGCGCTGATGACCTTTTTGCCAGTGGTAAAGATACCGTGACCAACACGGTCGGAACGGGGTCTTCTGGCGAGTTCTACATTCTGGTGGCAGGCCTGATTGGCGGCATCATCGTTGGCATCATGCAAAAGAACTGGGTGGGTGGCATCATCGGCTTTTTCGTTGGCGTGGTGTTCTGGGAAGTCGGTAAAGGGTTTGTAGGTTTGTAGGCTTATAAACCACATAAGGAGAGCGCGAAACTATTCGCCTTATTTCACCATGGATCATCAAGACAAACAAACCCTCTTCGCTTTTCCAAACTACTTACAAACCGACGTCAAAATAGTCGGATTTCCAATCGATGAAATACTCCCTTCTATCTTGTTGTTTTTGATGTTGTTCAACATCAATCGGTTGGTCGCGGTCGCCGTGTGTATCGGATTTTTCCTCACCATTCGCAGCTTAAAAGTCCGACACGGCCCCAAATTCATCATTCACTTCATCCACTGGTATGGGGATGACACAGCGAATAAAACCATTTTTAAACGCACGCCCCCCGCCACAAAAAAATATTGGATTTACTGATGCTCAATGAACATAACGGCGAGGCGCTTAAAGCGGCTCGCTTTATCAATTACGTCCTCACCGCGGTGGTGTTGATCACCGCCTTAGGAACCGCTGGGTTGAGTTTTGTTTTATTAAGCCAAAACCAAGCGGAAAAGCGCACCTTCGTGCCACCTCATATCGACCGAGCGTTTACGATCTCAAGCGATGCGGTTGATGAAGCGTATCTGTCTATGATGGCCGATTGGTGGATACACCTAAAATTTAATGTCACGCCCTCTAACGTTAAACGTCAATTCAACTTACTCATTACCTACGTGCCGCCTAAATACTGGAGCGGCTTACAAGACAAGTTAATGCGAGAAGCCGAATTTATCATCGAGAACGACGTCACCAGTTTTTTTGAAGTTGACACGCTGTCTATCAATCTCAATGAAATGAAAATACGGGTCAGAGGCACACTCAACAAAACCATCGCGGGGCGCACACTCGACCCTGAGCCCGTGACGTATCTACTCCAAGCCAATTATTCAAGTGGCTTGATTGAACTTCACACCATAGCTAAAGAGATACCGTTATGAAAATACGCTTGATTTATGCTTTTGTTGGTTTGTTGTTACCCATCATAAGCCACGCCCATACGATTGACGCAAAGACCTACTATTTTGAGCAAAATGACACCATTGTGTTGCCCTTATCCTCAGTCAACACCAATCGTTTAGTGGTGAAAGACGACAAGATATTAAACCTTCATTGCCCTAGAGGATTTTGTCTCGCTAAAGCCAATCAACGAGACCAATCGGGCTCTATTACCGTCAAACTCAACATCGCCTTGCCTTTTACCGCGCACGTCACCACAGAAAAAGGCCAAAATTTCTCGCTTTTTATTAATCCTAAAGCCGTCCCTGCGGTGGTCAGCGAGTTCATTTCGCTTCGCTCTACTGAAGAGAAAAGTGTCTTTGAAAAAGATCTCGAATACCCTTTGGCCTTGGGGCAACTCTCCAAACAAATGATACATTGGCAGCGCTCCAAGACGCCTATCCCAGGGTTTCGTGTCCATCCGATTGACCCAGAGACACTCCCTAAAGACACGTCACCACTGGCCATTATTCCGCAAACCCTGTTTGTCGGTCGCCCTTTCTCAGGGCTTATTTATCAAGTTAAAAATCAATCCAGTGACACCGTGACACTGACCGAAGCGCAATTTTACAGTTACGCCAGCCGGAGCGCCTCGCTTGATCGTTATACCTTGGCCCCAGGTGATTCCACCCATCTGTACATCATCACAGGAGGACACTAATGAGACGATTTAAACAGTGGCTTTTAAGAGAGTCGGACTTAGAGGATGGAGTCAATGCCAATAAGCAAAGTAAGCAACGCAACCAAATACTCAGCTTATTGACCGTTGCGCTCTTGGTCGCGGTTTTTTTTGCATTTAAAGCCTTTAAACAACCTCGCTCCTCGCTTGATATTGCGCAAGAGGTCGTTGAGTCAGCCCCCAATTTTGGGGAAATCATTACTGATGATTTTACCGACAAAGACAACCGCTCAGCCTTGACCTTACAAGGTCAAGACATTGAAGACGTAAAAGAGAAGATGGAAAACCTCAATCGAGACGTCGAACGTTTGATAACGAGCAATGAAAATACGCTCACACAAATGAAAAAAGAGAACGAAACCTTACGCGATGAAATACGCCGCCATCAAGAAGTGCAGCGCGCCGTCGCCTTGCCATCAACCCCATCACCAGCCTCAAAGGAAACCCGTCACCTCACCGTCATGGGAGAGCCTGCGCCGTTTGGATCGCGCCCACTTCCTCCCAAACCTTTGCCCTCTTACGCCACCAATGATCTGCAAAAAGAGAGCTTTCAATACAGCAACGCCGATAAGGCCTCGTTTGATGACCAAGGACAAGCGTTTGACTCGTTTGATTTTTTTTGGACAGCCTCCTCAGAGTCAGCGTATCAACGCACCGTCGACAATTACGTCCCGTCGGGCACTTTTGTGACCGCCAAAATCACCGGTGGCGCGGATGCCAATGCCGGAGCGTTCGGTCAAAGCGATACCGCGCCTATCGTGTTTCAAACCGTGCATGAAGGCGTGTTGCCCAATGGAGAAAAGAGCCACCTCAAAGACTGCACCATTATTGGGAGCGTGTACGGTGACCTCTCTTCCAATCGCGGCGTGGCGCGCACTCACACCCTCAGTTGCATTCGGGACGGTCGCATTTTAGACATTCCTGTACAAGGCACCGTCTTTAACTTTGGCCGCAATGGCATCCGTGGTACTTCAATTTTGCGTAACGGTAAAATCGTCCAAATGGCGGGCATCTCAGGCATCTTAACCGGACTGGGTGAGACGGGGGCGGGATTGGCCAGCACCACCTCAACCTCAGCGCTGGGCTCAACGTCGAGCCTCAACAGCAAGGATGTGGGATTAAGTTTATTGGGCAATGCCACCTCAGACGTGGGGAGTAAGCTTTCGGATTACTACATTGCCTTAGCCGAGTTATATCACCCCTTCATCGAAATCAATCCAGGGGGCATCGTGAATATCGTCTTTACGAAAGGGTTCCCTCTCGATGATGAGGAAGTAATCAAACGCTATGTTGATTATCAAGCAAAAGAGCAAGAGCAAGCAAAACCGGACACCCTTTTAGAAACCATCACCCTCAACCCTCTCGCGGCAGAAGTTAACCAACAACTAAATTAAGGTCGGCTTTTATGACTATCAAACTTTTCACCGCGCTGCTTATCAGCGCCGCCCTCGCCGGCTGCTCGGCGGGCTTTCAAGATGAATTCAGCTGCCAAAAAATCGGCGGGACACCCGGCTGCGCCAGCATGGATGACATTCGCAACATCTCGACCCACCCAACCACCCAACAAGTCGTCGAGGCTAACGTCCTGGCTTCCCACCCTTTTGCCTTACTGCCAAGACGCACGCGTGAAGGCCACCCGATTCGAACCCAAGACACGGTTAGGAAGGTGGTGGTTTTTCCCTTTACTTCGGATGACACCACCACTTACCTCGACACAATGGATATTTACATTGTGTTAGACGAGTCTACCTGGACAGGTCGCCCTGTTCAGGCTATCAAAAAGGATTAACGTCATGGGCGTATCAAAATATTTAAAGGGTTTTTATCAAGAAGCCAAACGTGAATATAACCACCTGCATTCTGAGCTGCCTTACCGGACTTTTGATGCGCAGGACGGCCTCTTTCATAACAAAAAAGGCGTAGGATTTGGATTCAAATTAAGCGTCTTAGCGGGGGCGAATGACGATATGGTGGAGGCGTTTAACCGTCTCATCATGGATTTACCGACTGGCCATAAATGGGATTACCATTTTTCCATGATGGGCCACAACCGCGTGAGTCATTTGATTGAGCAAAATGCCGCGTTGAAATCCGCTCGTGCGGGTATTTGCGGTGAATTAGCAAAACAAGAAGCCGATTACGCCAACTTTGCGGCTCACCACGGCTTTTTTCATCGTCAGAAGCATTACTTTGACATCAAAGATTACAGCGCGTGGTTGTTTGTCTCCAGTACCGACGATGTTGACCAAGTGTTGGATTGCAAAGAGGCGCTCACCACGTCTTTATCCCAAATTGGACTGGAGCTCACGCCGCTTACCCCCGAAGGCTTAATCAACTACGTCGAAGGCATTCTCAATTTTGACCCCACACAAACCGCCCCTCGTGAATCTGACTATGCTCCCGAAGCGTTTATCTACAAACAAGCCCTCTCTCCTGATACCGAGTTTTTAACGCGCCGACATTACACCGACGTTCGCTTTAGTAACCGCCAACATCAAACGGTGACCTCGCGGATCATTTCCTTGGGCTTACGCAGTACGCCTCGCACTTTCCGCCTGTACGCTTTGCCCGATTGTTTTGCGTCCTTAAAGAGCGTGGCTAAAAATGTGCAATGTCCACACCTCATGACACTCAATTTTCGCCATCAAGAATCGGGCAGTTTTGCGACCAAAAATGGCGGGCGCATTGGAGAGTTGGAAAAAACGCTCAAGTCCCCGATGGCATTTTTCTTCCCTCAAGCGAAGAAAGAGCAGGCCGAACGTGAGCAAATTCGAGATGAAATGTCGGATGGCATCAACAGCATGGCATACATGCACCTGACGCTGACGTTATTTACCAACAAAAAATCCGAGCGGCTGCACCGCACTACGGCCATTAACGCCTTTCGCTCTGGCGGGATTGATTTACAAACCGTCTCGATGCTGCAAGGCCAAGCGCTCATGACGACCTTACCGTTCATGATGACCGATGGGTTTTGGGCCGATTGCGACCGTGCTGGACGCATTCAAACCGTAAAAACCGGCAATGTGGCCAACCTCTTGCCTCTAGTGATGGACGTAAAGAATTTCAGTGGCGGTATGATGCTGCCCACCATGCGCCAACAAGCCTTTTGGTTTAATCCGTTTAATTGTGGTTCAGATAACTACAACATCGCCCTGACCGGAGGCTCCGGGGCAGGAAAATCCTTCTTTGTGCAAAAGCTCGCCGAAACCCTCTTTGCCATGAACGGCAAAATCTGGGCGTTAGACAAAGGAAAGAGCTTTAAAAAGCTCACCTTGATGCTTGGCGGACACTACATGACGGCTGAGAAGATTTACCTCAATCCATTTACTCACCTGGAACGCATTGCTATGGGGGATGACTATACCGATGAGAAAGGCGAACAGGTCAACCCTCTTAAGGAAACGCTGCACACCATCACCGGACTCTTTGCGACCATGGCCTGCCCCACGCATGAAATGGGGGATTTTGAAAAATCGGTTCTCGGGGATTGCATCATTACGGCTTGGCAGGCACACAAAAGCGAGACGTTGGTTGACCATGTTCAAGAAGCGCTGTTTGCGGCGGCCGAAAAACAGGGCGGTGATAGCCGCCTTTCTGATATCGCCATGCAACTGAATAAATACCGCTCAGAGGGGATCTACGGGGACACCTTCAATAAACCGTCCATGCTGGATCCCAATGTCCACTTTACCACCATTGAACTGGACGGATTTCCCTCGGACATCATGCGACCGGTGATTTTTGCGCTGATGTCGAGCATTACTCAGCAGATGTACCTGTCTGGCTCTCGTTCAACGCCGAAGATGTGCATCATTGAAGAGGCGTGGTCTCTGATGGCGGGCTCTAATGCACAGGCGCAAGAATTCATCAACACCGGTTACCGCACCGCCCGAAAATTTGGGGGATCGTTCTGCACCGTGACGCAAGGTATTGAGGATTTTTACAGCACACCCGAAGCGCTCGCCGCGTTCAATAACTCCGATATTCATATCACTCTGCGTCAAGGCAGTGGATTGACAAAATTCATCAAAGACAACCCTTCACACTTTTCGCCCTATGAGCAGTTTGTCATCAAGAGCTTTGAAAAGTCCTCCATCGCCGGTTACAGCTCTGTCATGCTAAAAACCGGGGATGTGACCACCTTTCATCGCTTGTTTGCCGACCCTTTTACCCGAGCATGCCTTTCAACAGAGCCGCATGAGTTTGAATACTGTGAAAACTTGATGAACCAAGGCCTATCACTGATGCAAGCAGTCAATCAAACCGCCGAGCATTTTTACGGAAAGGAAATTGAGACCTTTAATACCCTCATCTATGGCAAGGAGGCCAAATGAAATCCATCCGTCACCCACGTCTTATCTATGCCTTGTTGGCTATAGCGTTAATGATGTTCACCCTGATAGCCATCAAGCTCAATACAGCGCCTCAAATCGTGGTCTTCGATCTCGAACAAACGTTATCGCAATATCAAGACCAACTCATTGAAGCCAACCTCGACGATCAAGAGCACAGCGCGCAACTGGCGACCTTTGATACGGATCTCAGGCGACTCTTGAAAGAATACGCGCAAGTGCACCACCTCGTGATCTTCGTGCCAGGCGCGCTCATCAGCGGCGCGCCAGATAGAACCACTGAGATCCAATATTACGTTATCGAGGCGCTTAAAAAGGAGTCATGAGCTTATGATTGTTCCCAGTCATTCATCCCTCACACCCACCGCCCTCTTAAAAGTGGTCAGTGTCACTTTACTGACCATCGCCCCCACCGCGCTTGGCCAACAGTTTGGGCGTCAAGGTGAACTGTTTCCTATTGCAGAAGTGGACATGTTGCAATGGATCAACAACCGATTGACACACTTAGAAGCCACGGGAGAAACCGCAAAGATGCAACAACAGTTTGTGGAGAGCGTAGAAAATAGCGTGCGAAGGCCCACTCCCGTAAAAGGGTTGACCACCACCACCGCGCCCAACACCTTTTACATCGATCCATCATTAAAGCTGGCCACCGATATCAAAGATGCACAAGGCAACCTCCTTTATGCCAAAGGCGTCATCATCAACCCCTTTGATACTGACACTTGGCCAGTCGACATTCCCAAACAATCATTCGATTACTCGCATGTGATTGTCTTTCTTGATGGTGACGACCCAAGACAGCGCGCTTGGGCCAAACAATACCGCGCAGATAAGCCGATAAAATGGACCCTCACCAACGGCAGTCCAGAAGACGTCGCCAAGGAGTTTGACGCCCGAATTTATTTTGACCAACAAGGTCACTACAGCCGTCAATTTCAAATCTCACACATTCCCTCTCTGATTGAACAAGACGGGGCGCGGTGGAAAATCACAGAGATCGATGTGACGCCGTTCACCACAGCCATGAACAAGAGTGAGACGGAAATAAAATAAGGAGAAAGACCTTGAGAACCCATGGGTTATTACTGTTTAGTTTGTTCCTATTTCCTTGGCAAACCCAAGCTCAATCCGCCGCTTGCACGGGGCATTTCTTAAATCCATTGTCTGACATTTGCTGGGACTGCCTATTTCCTATGACACTGGGCAGTGTGCCTCTCATTAGCTCGACATACCCTGACACCACCAATCCAAGTCTGCCTATTTCCTATTGTCCTAAGCCCCCGCCCATTTTTATGCAAATTGGCTTAAACATTGGGTATTGGGAGCCGTATTCCTTAGTGGACGTGACGCGAGTCCCTTATTGCATGGTCAACATGGGGATGCAGTTGAGTAATGACAATAGCCAACAAATAGGAGGCTCGCAGCACGACTCAAGCAGCAAAACCAGCGGCAATGCTTTCTATCACGTGCATTGGTACAAATATCCGGTGATTTATTGGCTACAACTGATGCAGTCGGCGGCCTGCATGGCCACGGATAATTTCGATGTGGCCTACCTCACCGAACTTGATCCCTTTTGGGATGATGATGAGATGTCGTTCATTCTTAACCCCGAGGCGATTCTATTCGGTCACCCCATCACGCAGCTCTCTTGTATCACCGAAGCCATGGCGACCACCACGGGGCGCGTTTTGCCTTTTGATGCACTTTTTTGGTGTTTAGGCTCACAAGGCAGCGTCTACCCATTAACCGGTAACAGCGCTTATTCTCATACCGGTCCTCAAGTTGGCACTCTAATGTTAGAGCGTTTTAATTTTAAAATGCACAGGCAAGGCATTGTATGGGAGACCCGGGGCGAGGATGGTGCGGTCTGTTATCAGTGGCCAGAGCCAATCTTACCGAAAAGTCGTTATCGCTATCAATTGTCGGCGCCGATTGGTGATGCCGCTCATTGTTATCCCTACGGCACAACATCGTCACTTTGGGAGCAAGGCAAAGATAACCCAACCACCGGCGGTAACTTTGGTTTTGTGAACTGGCGAAAACGTAACTGCGTATTTTTATAAGGAAAAAGACAATGTTATTTAAACCACGAGCCTCATGGCTGTTACTGATTCTGCTCGCGAGCCCTCTTGCATTGGCCGAGACGGGTTACTCGCAAGAAGAACTCAAAGCCCTTGCCAAGCAAGAGCAAAGTATTGCAGCGCCAGCCCATCAAAGTGAACAGGCCCTCCTGCTAGAGCGGAGTCAAAAACATAAGCAAGAAGCGTTGTCGATGAATCAACACCTCGATAACGCGTTGCAAGACTCGCCACTGGCGAGTGTTCTTGGGATGCCTCAAGTCAACCCAAACAAAAAGGCGCAAGGTGTGATGGTGTTTGTCTCACTTTCCATGCCAGATACCGCGCTCAAACAGCTACTCAAACAAAGTCAGCAATATCAAGTACCTCTCGTGATACGTGGGGTACTACCAGAAGGCATGGTCCCGACCGCCTCTCGAATCATGGATTTGTTAAAAGCGTCCGACGAGGGAGATGCGATTGAGGGCGGTTTTGCCATCAGCCCACAGTGGTTTCGTCAATTTAACATCACCCACGTCCCCGTGTTTGTGGCCATTGGCGAAGCGTGCAATGAAGCGTATTGCCCACAAAGTGATTACGACATGGTTCACGGCAACCTTTCCCTTCCCAACGCCTTAACGATTTTAAGCCAAGGCGATGTAGGCCACATCGCCAAACAAGTGCTCAATAGGAGTTCCCCTTGAATACGCCCTTTTCACTCCCTTTTGTCTTGCTCTCTTTCAGCACCCCTCTCTTACTCTCCCTTGATTCCCTGGCCGACTCTCAAGAAAACACGTTTTACGACAACGTAGAATGGGCGAAAAACGCCCAAAATGAGGCTTACAACCCCTCAGAGATGACGCTTAACCTGTCCGACTTCTGCAGCGACAATAATCCAGGGTGTGAAAGCCAAATCCGACAGCCTGATGAAGCGGGGATGACTGACGCACAAATCACAAACCAATCCACGTTGGAGTTTGGCAGCAACGAACACGCTCAAGCGATACAAGAGGGGTTTGACAATAATAGTGCCACCATTGACCCCAATGATGACACGTATCGATTCGCTACCCTTGGCATTGAGAACGCCTATGAAATCAGTCATGGTCAGTCTAATCAATACGTCGATTGCGACAACGCCACGCAATGCGTCATTGATAACATCGCAAAGCAATGTCATCGTCCAACGAACAACAACGTGCCTTGTACAAAAGTGCCCGTTGCCACCGTGAGCACCAGCGAGGTGATCTACCGCTGTCCATCCGGCTGGACAAAGCAAGGGATTGATTGCCAACGTCCCCTCCCACAATGCCGATACAATAATAAACATTATGTGAGTCAAACGGGAGGTGATGGCATTTTCTCATCGTCACGAACCACGTATTTATGGGGTGGGAAGCAAGTCTCTCCCAATCAAGGCTACACGCTTGGCGAGTTAAAACAGACCTATCACGTTAATTGGCAAGCGAGCGAACGCTGGGATAAACGCTACGAGATTTGTCGACCCACCACACAAACGAAAAAAGCCACGCTAAGCTGCTCAAACGGGTTCACCTTATCTGGTGGGAACTGCATTAAAAACACCATAACCTGGCGAACACAATGCAGCCTGATGAACTCGTGCAATGTCACTCGCCAGCAGTGTATTGAAGGTCGAGCCACCCGGACCATTAATGGCATTCCGACCACGCTCGATTGCTGGAAGTATCGGGTTGACCACCAATGCACTCGACCCAATACGTGCAACGTCCTGCCCGCCGATTGCACCACGACGTCGATCCATTGCAGCCTCCAGCAAAACGGTGTGTGCATTGAGGAGAAAGTCAATAAATCCTGCCCACAACGGCGCTGCAGTGCCACTCAATTAATCTGTGGAGAAGAGAGCTTTTGTCTGGATGGCGATTGTTTTGAAGCGATGGCGACCACTTCAAACCGCTTTAATGAAAGCACCTCAGCCTTAGCAGCCCTCGCAGAAGCCGCTGACGGTCTTGGCGATCCACCAATGATATTTGCAGGCAAAGGCATGAAGTGCACAGACGCGGCTTTTGGTTTTGCCGACTGTTGCAAAGACGGCGGTTGGGGCACGAGTATTGGCATAGCCCAATGCAATGATGAAGAAAAGGCGCTCGGTCAAGCCAAAGAGCAAGGCATTACGATAGCCCTTGGCAGTTATTGCGCAGAAAAAGTCTTAGGCGCGTGTATCCGGAAAAAGAAGACCTACTGCGTCTTTGATAGCAAGTTGGCGCGCATCATCCAAGAGCAAGGCTCGAAAGGCCAACTTGGGATCAGTCTGGGAACCGCCAAACACCCCATTTGCGGCGCCCTTACTCCCGAGCAGCTTCAAGACATAGATTTTGAACGACTCGACTTTTCGGACTTTTATGACGACATGCACAGCAACACCAACCTGCCTTCGGCCACAGAAATCCAAGAGCGATTACAAAGCGCTTATCGCCATTAACTTAATCTATGATGAGGATATGATATGGATCCCCTCCTACTCCCTTTACTTGTGGCCACCCTGTCGACAACCGGGTTTGCTACCACCCTGATCCGCCATCTTCTGTTCAAACGACAACTCCATCAGCTCAAGCAAGAAATGATGAAGCACCAACAAAAACACGGCAACGATGAAGCACTTTGGACGTTATTTCATACGCGCACCCACAAGATGCTGAGTTTCTGGCAATAATGAGGTCACACCATGAAGGACTTATCCACAAAAACGGTGAACAACTCAATTAACCGATTAACAATCAAATCCCTACCGTTGCTGTTGTTGTCTTTATTGGCTTTTCACAGTTTCGCCAATGAGCCCCCCAAAGGCTGGCGCTGGTATAACGAGGCCAAAGCACCGAAAGCCCCACCCAAAGAGGAGGAGCGCCTCCCCCCCAATAGCCTGTCTACTGTGATGAGCGCCACCGAGCAGATGCAATGGTTCCACCGTACATTTGAGGAAGCGTTAAACGATGCCACGATTAACCCAACCGATGAAGAGAAAAATCTAAAATTGATGAAGCTGAAAAAATTCATCGATGGCAAAACCACTCAAACGGGCATGACCTTCAAAAAGCTCATCAACGAACACCCCGAATACTCGTACACCAAAGACCGCCCCACAGAGCAAGCCGCAAGAGCAACGTACTATCAAGGTATTCAACTCAAAAACGAAGCCACTGTGCGTCAATTGGTGCAAGAAGGTTGGGGCCTCTACTTCATCTACGAAGGGCAAGACGCCTTATCTCAAACTCTGGCGCCCTCCATCCAAGACTTTGCCCACCGATACCACATCGAACTGGTGGGGATCAGCAAAGACGGTCAGACCTTTGAGGCGATTGATGAAAACCGTATTGATGAGACAGGGCAAGTACAGGTGCGCTACACACCGGCTTTAATGCTGGCCAATATTCACACCAAAGCGCTCAGACCCCTCGCCTACGGCTTCATTTCACAAAAAGACTTGCTCTCTCGCTTTCACAACATCGCGACCAATTACCAAGACAGCGACTTTTAAATTAAGGAGCCCCTTATGAACGCTTTTATCCGCACGTTATTGTTGAGTGCGCTGATGATGCTCGCCTCAACCTCATTCGCTCAAACGCAAACTCACCCTGTGATGACAGGTCAATACGCCTTGGTCTTCTTCCATTTCAGTCAATGCCCTGAGTGTCACCACTTTGCGCCGACCATGAAGCGACTCGAGCAAACCACTCAATTGCCTGTGTACGATTTCTCCTTTGACGGACAGCCTATACCCGGTTTCACCACCCCTATCCCGACCACCTCTGACATCACCTCCGCGTTTTTTGGTGAGCTCAAAAACGCCATTACGCCCGCCACGTTCTTAATCAACGTCAGCAATGGTAAGTACGTGCGTTTGAGTGAAGGCAATGTTCCGTACCCCGCGCTGCTTAATAGCTACCAAGCCTTGCGCGCCGATGTGGCCATAATGGAGAGTTTACAATGACAAGACCGACCCTCCTGGCTCTCTTAATGAGTGTTGCCGGTTCACTTCATGCCGGCGGCCTAGGCGATGCCATGGACAGCTTTTGGGATGACAGCAGTTTTAACCGCAACATCACGAACCCAAGTGCCTATCAAGGCCAATCCGCCACTTACTATAATGCGGGCAGCTTGTTTGCTCGCACCAACATCAAAAACATTCAATTGGCCGCCATCACCCTGCCTTCTGTCAGCGCAGGATGCGGGGGCATTGATGCCTTTATGGGCGGTTTTTCTCACATTAATTCGGATCAACTGGTGTCTTTTGGTAAAGCCGTCATTGCCAACGCCGTGCCCTTCGCAGTGGATTTAGCGCTGCAAACTTGGGCGCCGAGCATCAAAGAGAATCGAGACAAACTGCAGGCGATTGCTGACCAATTCCTCACCACCTCGATGAACTCTTGCCAAGTAGCACAATCGGCGGTCTCGGGTTTAGCGGCCTTTACCGATGGGGAAGCCAAGCGCCATGCCTGCGCCACACTAGGCACGCAAAGTAATGCCTTTTCTGACTGGTTAGAAGCGCAACACGAATGTCGCCACGTCAGTACCAATCAGAGCATGCTGGCTGGCAACACCGATGACGCCACCGCGCACGCTGTGAAAGTGAACTTAAATGTGGTGTGGGATGCGCTCATGAAAAGCGCTTACCTTCAAGACAATCAAGAGGTCGCCGAGTTTATCGTAAGCCTCACTGGCACCGTCATTTACGACGCGCAGGGGACGCCAAGCTACATTCCGGCGATGTTAGTGGGTAACGACACCGCCATTAACGCCCTTTTGACCGGAGGGGATTTGGAGGTGTATCGATGCGAAAACACCGAGACCTGCCTTTCGATGAGCCTAAGCGCCATCCGCTTAAGTGAAAGCCAAGCCTTTAACGCCAAAGTACGCCACACCGTCGATACGCTCTACGCCCACTTACAATCTGACCAACCTATCACCGACTCAGAGAAAAGCTTTGTTGAACTCAGTGACATTCCTATCTTGGCGATGCTCATTGATGATGCGCACCTCAACCTGCAGCCAGAAAGCCATTTATACGCTCAAAATATTGCCGCCGATCTCTTGCATGCCTATCTCAATAACATGCTGATGATCGTCAATCAATCCCTGACCAACCTCGCTTCGGTGAACCCAACTGACGTCAATCGCACTCTCGAAGGCATCAACCGTGCAAGAGATTACTTACAAACCCTTCGAGACCGTCACAAAACGAAATTGAACGCGTACTTAGCCCTCACTGAGCGCCTAAAACGCAAACGAAAGCTCCTTAGCCAATCGGCCAGTGACGCTACCTTATCGAACCTCACCTTTGGCCATTAAAGGAGATCCCCATGACCTTAGACTTTTATCTCTATGGCGCAGGCCCTCAATTACAACGAGCCTTGAACGCTGTCGCCACTTTTTTTACCACCAACACCTTTGGCTCGTTAATCGAAATCGCCTTACAACTGGCTTTTATCATCAGTGCCACTCTGTTTTTTGTGTCTCGAGACGCGAAACATGTGATGCGTTTTATGTTCATTTACTTGGCTATCCCCACTTTTCTTATCAGCATGAAAGCCACCGTCCATATCAATGACGCGCAAAATCCCATGCGCATTTATTACGTGAATAACGTGCCTTACATCGTCGCGATACCCGGTTGGGCGGCCACCACGTTCATGCACGGCTTAACCGAAGGCATTGAAATCGTCTTTAGCAGTACAGAAGATGAAAGCTACAGCTCCTCAGGCATGGTGTTTGGTTCGAATTTATACACGTTGCTTCGTAGCGCCAACGCCGAAACCATTGACCTGCAACGCTATTGGAAAGACTTTTATCACAACTGCATCGTCGGAGACATTCGAATTAACAAAAAATACACCATGCAAAACATCCTGCAAGCACCGGATTTACTCGGTTTTCTCGCCACAAAATCGATGTCCCCCATTCGTGGACTCTATAACCCCCAGGGTCAATACAGAACCTGCCGCGACGCTTTTCCTGAACTCACTAAACAATTTGATGAAGAGGCCAATCAAACCATGAATAAACTGGGCGCGTATATCTTGGGACGAGAGAGCAACATCCAATCAACGTTCTTAAGAAACGCCATCGAGAATAGCCACCAAGATTTAATTGGGGTCAGTAATAGCGCGGTCGATATTTTAAAACAGAACATGGTCATCAACATGACGCGATGGAACATCGAAAACACGCACCGAGGTATCGCGGCCAACTACGCCTACACCGCCAACCAAATGCAAACCACCACCATGTGGGCCAACATTGGGCTGCAAGCCAAAGAGTTCATTCCAATGATGCACTCAATCGGGGTCATTTTGTTTGTCTGCTTTGGGGCGATCATTGCCATCATCGCCTTGCTGCCACATATGGCGCTGCCTGTCCTTAAAAACTACGTTGGCAGTTTTTTCTATCTGGCCACTTGGCCGATGATATTCACCATCCTCAACGCAATCATGATGTGGTTCTTAGAAGGGGCGACCCAGGGCGCGACACAAGGGTTACGCGGCATCACCCTCTCGAACATGAGCGGCATTGATTACGTCAACACGCGTTACGCCGCCATTACCGGTTACTTGATGATGTCCACCCCCGCGATTGCTTTGGCGTTAACCAAAGGAGCCGCGGCCATGATGAGCAGTTTAAACTACCAACTGGCGGGAATGATAAACCAAACCAATGCCCGCACGTCAGCCGCGGCCTCAAGCGGTGACATCAGCCACGGTAATACGCAACTGCAGACCCACACGTTTAACAACGTCAATGGCAATAAGTTTGATACGTCGACATTGCTGAAACAACACGGCAGTACCACGCAAAGCGAAGACGGTATGCTTTCAACGCAATACGGTGATACAACCGTGTATGACACTAGCCCTACCGCGTCGAATTTCCAGTGGAACGTCGCCAGCTCTAGTCAATACAGCGAAGCGGTGCAAGACTTGCACACTCAAGCTCAATCCAACCTCTCGACGCAACAAGCGGCCTTGTCACAAAGCACACAAAGTGGCACTCAACTGATGGCCGATTGGAAAGAGAATTATTCGTCAACCCAAGGTTACGGTTTAACTCATGGACACGGTGCAACTGCAGCGGCTTCAAAAGGCTTAGAGCAGGTCAACTCCGCCACTGAGCAAGTCAGTGCAGCAACCGGATGGAGTCATGAGAAAGCGAATGCCTTCTTACACTCAGCGTACGGCGGTTATGACGTGAACGCTGGACTGTCAAGCGGCGCTCTCGGTGACGCCGTAGGGTTTAATGGGAGTGTGAACGCGTCCACGGGACAAAAATGGACACAGGAAGACCGCGAAACACTCAGCAGCATGAGCAACGAACAACAAAGCCAAATGCAAGCCGCCATCGAATCCTACCGCTCTGGTGCCAACCAAACCATCGAGGCGAGCAACCGCCTCACAGCCGACGAACGTAAGACAGAAATGGGCACTTACGCCACTGGCTTTACGGCGAACTTTAGTGAGACACAAGGCTTGATAACGTCCACGACACAATCTCAACAAGAGGTCGATACGCTCAGTCAAGTCAACAGCCAAGAGCAACGTCATATGGCCAGCCTGATTGAGAAACTGGAAATACCATTCCAAACGTTTGTTGAAAACGGGCTTACCAAAGACGAATCAAGGTACATACTCACGGGTCAGGGCGACGATGCTCGTCAAGCTCGCGCTGATGCCTGGGAATACTTTAAAACAACCGCCACGTTTAAAGATTTTGTGCTCGCCAGCGTACCCACTCAAGAAGAGCACGAACAAGCCTTTAATCCTGAGCCGACCCAAGCCGAGTGGCAAACGATGGTGGGGGAACAATTTAAAGGCCAGGCTCTAGGTAATACCGGTCAAACGGTGCTGGAGCAGCATCAGAAACGCGGCGGCACAGAGCGTTATTACAACCCCGACAACCACTCACAAATCGTGAATGAAACACGTGAACAATTTGAGGGCACCAGCAAGCGTGTTGAGCCACCATCAACCTTGCAGCCAACAAAGAAGGAGTAGGATAAAACCCGTTCTTAAACTATAAATAATGATTAATTATTGAGCGCACTAAGTGAAAAATCAATACAAACTAGTAACATACACAAATAGTGTTAAATGGAGGAATTAATGATGAAATGGATCGTATTAGGCTTAACCACTTTATGTTCGTTTTCAAGCTTAGCCAATAGTCAAATTCCAGAAATCGACCGCATGAGCAGTGGCAAGAACCCTGCAAATATGCGTTACTACGTTGAGCATTATCGAAATCCCGATAGCCCTGAGTATCGAGATTTATTGATTGGGGTTCGTGTTGCTGCGGATACAATAAATCTGTATACCACGCGCTTAGACTCTCGCAATCAACGTATCGATTATTGCTTACCCATGAAAGATCCAGCCAATCGCGAAACGTTATGGGAATGGAAAACCGAAGAGTTAATGGAGCTGATTAATAACCAAATTGAACATAATATTAAAAAATACGGTAAACCAGGCATTAGCGGCTCTATCGGTTATTACTTAGCGATGGGGCTAAAAGAGCAATACCCTTGCCCGGTACAAAAGCAATTTTAAGCTGTCGATTTACCTTGCTAAAAGGTTATCCGTTCTTATCATGCTGTTCGCTGTAACCCCCGTGATATATCACGGGGGTAAATTAGACCAAGCTACTGACTTGCAGCGTTTTTCAAGGTAATGATGGCTACCTATAAGCTTTCAACCAATCCAAGTTTATTACTTGTGATCTGGTTTAATTTTTTGCTGAAACTCCCCCTGTTGATCCCTAACATCCTAGCAGCCTTTGATTGATTACCACGCGTATGAGCTATCAACTCAGTAAACAATGTTTCTAGCACCGTAGGAGTAACCCAAGACATATCAGGGCTAGCTGATTTATTATCAAACCATGTTAGCTCCAGTTCTGCTCGGATAAGTTTTTTTAAATGGTCTTTGTTGATTGGGGTTAGTTGGTCATTCATATAAATTGAAGGTTGTTAATCGATTTTATCATGTTGGCAAATTTATCATGAAAGTGCCTTAAAATCTGCTGACTCCCAAATTTGATGTCATGCAGGTTTTGATTTGTAGTCGCTTGGTGAGCACAGTCATCTTGACTTGAGTATGTCGTCTACTCGACAACTATGAGTTAGAAGTGTTCGGATTCCGAACAAGAAATCCGAATTCAAGCGTTGCCTTCCCAGCCCTAGCTCATCAATAGCTATCATACTGATAAGTATCACCTTACAAACTATACCCATCATCTATCGCTTGTGTTTTAATGCATCTAAACGCTTATCAGGTAATCTGCAAATGGCACGAAAAAACGATGGAATCATATGGCACTTAATGGATGCTCCATGGTGGTTAAGCGTAGTGCTCTCTGCCTGTATTTATTTTGGGTTTTCATATCTATTGCCTAGCTTGGCCGTGGATAGCAATAATTTCATCTTTGAAGCTATTGCTCCAAACTTGCCCTTGATGGCTCCATATTTTACGTTCTTATTTCTTATCCCCGCACCGATAGCGTTTTTCAAGCAATATCAGAGAAAAAGAAGCTATCTCAAGACGAACACTCAGATTAAAATTCAGAGGAATACTTCCCCACTAAATCACCTAACTTGGATCGAATTTGAAAGTTACATCGGAGAATACTTTAAATCTCAAGGGTATGCGGTCAAACAGTCTTTCGTTCAAAAATCTGATGGCGGTGTTGATATTTGGCTTACAAAAGATAGTGAATTAAGTCTTGTACAATGTAAGCATTGGAAAACTCGCAAAGTGGGTGTGCAAATTCTAAGGGAAATGTACGGTGTCATGATCGGGAACAATGCCAGTAAGATGATTATCGTAACTTCAGGAGACTTTACTTCTGAGGCTGTCGCTTTTTCCCTAGATAAGCGCCTGTGGCTAGTCAACGGCAGCGAACTAGTACATATGATTGAAGATGGGCGCAGCTTTCAAAATAAACCATCAATATCGCCCCAAACACACAGGGCAGGCGTCGAATCTATGATTTGCCCTAGTTGCCAATCTAAGCTTGTCATGCGTGTTGCTAAGCGAGGAGCTAAATCTGGTATGTCTTTTTATGGTTGCTCTACGTATCCAAAGTGTCGTTATACTTGCGACTGCTGAGTTTTAATATATTCGCAAAACACGCTTGTTGTAGAAAGTAATCTTTGATAGCCCGAAAGTTGCTGCTGGCATCTATGCTATTTGGCATAGCGCACAACTGATTTATTGCGGTATGTCTGGAAGACAAATCGAAAAGAACAGTCATAAGCCCAAATTTGGTCTAATCACACATATTCAAAGTCATGCTTCTGGTCCTTAAGTGTTGACCAATTTTGCGGGTACGTTACGAACCATTTGGTGATTCCGAGTTTGAAACCATCTGACCTCCCTCGCTTTGCTTGCGGAGACTCAAGCTCGACGCTCTAACGAAGGAATACATCCACCAGCCTCTTGAATTTCAATATGTTGTTGTCGATACAAACGAATGGGCTTACAAGCTAGAAGATAAGGCTAGGTCTAGCGAGATATTGGGACAATTACCTCTTTTAAACCCTCTCTAGATAGGTTTTGTCCAGAGTATGCTAAAACTAATCACACAAAGGCTGATCAGTTTTAAAAACGTTTTTGTCGAGTAGACAACACTTGCTTACCAAGTACCGCCCCTCTAAGAACCTACGTGCAACTTTCACTGCATACGACTCAAGCCTCCACTAAGGTATCATTTGATACCCAACAACTTATAAAGCAAGCAGGACAGGCTCTTTCCAAGAGTTACGAGCTAGCCTTTGGGTTTTCTCTTCGCCAAGTATTCTTGGTATTGAGGGGCAAAAGGGGTCGCAACACTCCTGATTTTCACGTGTCGCTCGATGGGCACTTTCGCTATTTGGGACAGATTGAAGTGACAGTCCATGTTCATGATTGTCTGCCAACCGTGAAATTACCCCTAGCCTTTAAGATTCTCATAAAGCGGTGAACAACGCTTCATACGACTTCAGGTCGTACGGACATAAATGATTTACAACCACTGCACTAAACCGCTTCATCAGATTAGAAAGAGTATCTTGAAACCTTAAACGATTGTTATGCCTTTGTTTGTTCATACGCTAAAGTTAGAGGTGTAAAAAAGCCGATTCAACTGTGTTAGTTTGAATCGGCTTAAAGAATTGATGAGCAAGAGCATGTTCGATTATGCAACTGCTTTGGCCTTCTCAATTGTTGAGTTTTGAGACTCTGAAGCAGCGACGATCACTCTTTTATAAACTTTTTTCTTTTCACTTGAAGATGTACGCTTCACAAAATTTGACAATGGTGATGAAGCAACCTTCTTACTGCTAAAATTAAACATAAAGCCTCCTATCAACCTTTAAATGCCCACAATTTTTTTTACTTCTTCTAAAGTATAATTCGGTTTCAGATAAGGTTTCAAGCTACTAACGTTACTATGATAAGTTCTAGTGCTGCCATCATTATCTTTCATCAACAAGTCGACTTGGATCTTTTTACCGAATTTTTCCTTCAACGCCTCTATAACTGACTGAGAACCAAAGAATTGTTCTACGAAGTGTTCAGGGAGAATTTTTCTACCTTCAACTTTTTCTCTCGCGTTAACAAATTCCCATGCCAGTTCAGGACGTTGATAAACAAATATTATCAGTACATCTCTGTCTTTGTCTAAAGATCTTTGAATGTTTTTTTCCGCTACATGGTAGCTTGATAACGTTCCGTCTAATAAGAAACTCTGACCATTCTTAAAGATATAGTCCATTGAACGTTCAACAAGAATAACAACTGCACGCTGAAATAAGTATGAATTCGAACCATCGTAATCTTCAAATTCAATGCGCAAGTCATCAGGATCTAGGCGAAGAACTTGCACATGACCATCAGAGATGGAAGCAACTAATTCTTTAGATGACTCTGTTTTCCCTGCCCCTGGAGAACCACTCATAAAGACAGATACAGGAGCCTCTTCTGGAAGGTAGACTGCTTTATCAGTAAGCCTTCGGCAAATCTTAGTCCTGTTTTTCTTGGCAAAGATGACTGCCCTGTCCCTGATTGTAAGTTCTTCGTCATTAAGATCCAAAATGACCATCTCATAATTATTATGTTTCGCACATTATACACAATAATTAACGCCTAAAGGCATAACTTGCTCTACCACAAGTGCGTTTCAATACATCTAAAAATTCATGTGAAATATAAGCAAAGCTAGGAACCAACCATGAGCTAAATTTGGCTAACTTAGGGGCGACAAACATATAGAAGAGCAAAAAATCTAAGAAAGTGCCACTGGTAAAAATTCGACCTGAGAAGCTTTTGGACATCTTTGTGTTAGGGAATTTGCTAAATTAGAGCAGTGTGGATAACTTTTGGTATCGAAAAACACACTATCGTGTCTATGCAATTCTAACCAAGCCTGATGATACATGAGGTTCGTCTGCGTCCTAAATAAATTCAATACAAAATTATTCTCAGATAATTAATGCACAAACATGCTCACTGTATATATCAACAGAAGGCATTTCCTACGGCCTAGGGTTAGCAGACGCTAACAAGAAAGATCCCTCTTTGGAATTATCGTTCATTTTATCCTTTGCAAGCTATTGAAAAATACCGCCCATACCCATATCTTGTGTTTAGTTGCTATTTAAGTGTCAATATATGGAATGGATACTATAAGTGCAGATGGCATTTATAAAGCACTCCAGTAACATCAGATTAAAGGAAAAGAAATGAGCGATAACCTCCTTCCCTCAAATGCAGTCCGAGTCTTGAGCCTCAATGGCGGGGGCGTCCGAGGCCTTTTTACTATTAGCGTGTTAGCTGAATTAGAGCGAATCCTTGAAGATTCTTCAAACGAGAAGACGATTAAGATTGGTGACTACTTTGATCTGATTACAGGTACATCCATAGGAGGACTTCTCGCTTTAGGGTTGGCCGAGGGGAAATCTGCACGAGAGCTAAAAAACGTTTTTTATAGTAAAAGCGATAAGATATTTCCTCAGCATAAATGGTTCAATAATCTACTAAAAACAATCAAGAAAGCGTTTGGTGCCACTTATAAAACTGGGCCACTGAAAGAAGCCATTATTGAAATGATTGGGGAAAGCACAACATTTAACGATCTTGATAGGCGTGTAATGATCCCTACTGTCAACTTATCAACGGGGCGTCCTCAGTTTTTTAAGACACCACATAACCCAGATTTCACTCGTGATGGGCCTTTGAAGTTGGTGGATGCTGCTCTAGCCACGTCTGCTGCACCTACTTATTTCGAACCATATTTTTGCGAAGATCTTAAAGCGTACTTTGTTGATGGGGGGTTAGTTGCTAACAATCCTAGCTTTGTAGGGTTGCATGAGGTTTTTGGTGATATGAAAAGTGATTTTCCAGATGCTTCATACTCAGATATCCATGTTCTGAATGTTGGGACTATGGGTGAAGAATATGCACTTAGTCCGAAGCTATTGAGAGCAAAAAAGGGTTACCTAGGGATGTGGGGGTTAGGAGAGCGATTAGTTCTTACTACTATGACCGCTAATCAGATTTTACATCAGTTTATGCTATCAAGAGAGTTGAGTGTGCACGGTGCCATTGGCAATTATATTAGCTTAGATAGCCGAGTCCCAAATGAAGCAGCAGGAGATATTACACTTGATAACTCTAGTATTGAAGCGCTAGACAATTTGGCTTCTAGAGGCAAGCAGTTGGCAAATGAAGAGTTTGCAAAAGATAAACGGCTAGAATTGATTTTTTCTAAACCAGCTGAAACATTTAAATCTAAAGCGAGGGCTGATACCTCAAACGAAAAAGGAACATTAGCATGAATTGGAATCTACACCATTACTACACTAATCGAACAGACGGTTTAATGGGTAAACTTCTTCTCAATAAAGAAGAAGATGAAAAGCTTTTGTATCTTCGTAATACTGTCCGGAAGCGCATTACAAGTGTCTTTGAGGAAGTTGGGGCTATAGCCAAAGAGCAGGCTGCGTTTAGCCAAAATAGTGACTATCTGTACACTCGTCTACTAAAGACAAATCTTCAATATCTTACCCAACAAAAAATCATTGAAGCAAGCAGTTTGTTGAGCCAAATGGACAGAGATACCTTAAAGGAGCTTTCAATCTTAAAGCCTAGATTTTGGACTCAGGGAAGCTTCAAATACAAAACTTTAAACCGCCCTTTTCACCTAGGCCAAGAAATGGACATTGATGATGGAACCTATCTTCCAATGACTTTCTTTGAGTCTGAACCAAAGATTGGTCACCAACTCTTAACTCTTCTGGTTGATGCTTCCCTTAAATCACTCGTTGAAGAAAATATTGGCTGGGAGTTCGATAGCAAACGAACTTGTGCTCGTATAAAAATCCCTCAAGAGCGAACACACATTGATGTGCCAATGTATGCAATCCCAAAAGAACAGTTCTTGCAAAAAGAAACAGCCATGCTCAAGGCGTTAAATAATCGTACTATGTATGAGTCAGCGGGGATGGAAGCATATGGCTTTATACAAGATTCAGCTGATGACCTAGAGTATGAAAAGTTAGACTCTGAAAATGTAAACCTTGCTCTTAGAGATGGAGAACCTGGTAGTCCTAAGTGGATGAATAGTGACCCGAAGATTGTTGAAGATTGGTTTGAAGGCGAGTGCCGCCGTATAGGCAAACATTTGCGAAAAATATGCAGGTATATGAAAGCTTGGCGTGATGCACAATGGCAAGTTGGTGGTCCATCGTCCATCAGTTTGATGGCTGCAACGGTTGAAGTTTTGCAGCAACACTCTGTTGAGGCTCAAGATATGGGAGAGACAATGAAGGTTGTTGCTGACAACTTATACCAAGAGTTTCTTAAAGGGGTTGAAAGTCCAGATGACACTGATGAAAGACCATTGTTTCCGCCAGAAAGTCAGCATACCAATAGAGAGCGAGATATTGTTGGTAAGTTGAGGTTATTACCTGAACAACTACGAGAAGCAGAAAGAGCTGAATCAAAAAGTGATGCTCTATCTAAATTGTCTTTAGTTTTCGGAGAGCGAGTTTTTGACAGAGAGCTTATTAAGCATAAGGCTGCCGCTCCTGCATATAGTCAGGAACCAACTAAAGCAAACTCTTCTACACAAATCAGTTCTTCAATGGTGAGTGGATAAACATCGTGAGTATTACTCATCAGGCTCTACTTAAGCTTGGTTATAGTTACAGACCTATAAACCGTTTAAGAAAAGAATCCTTTTTACAGAAACACTCCATTTTAGGTGGGGTTTATATAAAAAGATACGATACAAAGTATGGTGCGTTTGAAGTTGCAATGATACAAGCGAGTGACCCGCATATTGAGCTTCCAACTGTCTTTGTAATTGAGATGCCGCTAGCTCTCCAAGGGCGGCTAATCCCTCATATATCTCATGAAGGCTACCTGTGTTACGTCGAACAAATGGAAGCTGACTGGAATCCGAATAACTTAGTTGAACTATATAAAACTGTAGATCTTCAGATAAAGACAACACTAGATATTGCAGTAAATGCTATGAACAATGAAGTCAAGGGAGACGAGGAGCTTGATAATGAATTTGTATCTTACTGGTCTTCTACTGCCGAATTATATTCACTCAGCGAACTTCGAAGACACTCCAGCTACACATCCGTGTTAGCAAGAGCGACAGGTAAAGAAAAGCTACGGTCAAGTGAGTATATTACCGTAGAGGTTGATAAAAAAGAGCATGACTTACAGAGCAATCAGTACTTACAAAGCTGGCTAAATCAAAGAGGCTTAGAGTTGGTTCGTCCTGAGAGCCCTTCGATAAAAACTCATTATGTCTGGGTTCGTCCAAGTCGGTTATCCGGTGTAGAGTGGCCGCCTCAAGATCTTAAAGAGGTGCTATCTTGGCTTGAACTAGTTGATTTCAGCGCAAGAGATCATCTTGTTCGATGCCTATCTAACTCAAAAGCAAAAAGAAATATTGTAGTGCTTGATATTGAGAAGCAAGATCCGGTTTCCCTTTATCTAGAGATAGATGTCAATAGTATTGAGTGCCAGTTTAGTTCGCGGAAAACCCGAAGAAAGAGGAAGCAAACGTCTTTCAAAAATCTGATCGGAATTATGTCTAGAAAAGGTTTTTGCTCCAAGCTCGCTCGGTTATCAATTACTAAAGCGGATAAATCCGCCATATTAAGCCGTAATCAACAGAGGGAGTTTGAGTTAAGCTCAAAAAGCATTGCTCTAATTGGGTGCGGTACAATAGGGGGATATTTAGCAGAGTTGCTCGTTCGAAACGGAGCTGGCTTAGATGCGAAATGCTTACATCTCTACGATAGAGATACTCTAAAGCCTCATAACTTTTCTCGGCATACACTTTCTGTATCAGACTTTGGGAGCAATAAAGCCTCAGCTTTGGCTAAAAAGCTTAAGAACTCAACACACTTAGCTAAAAATATTTCTGGATTTGATAATAATTTTCCTATCAATGAAGGAACGCTTAGTAAGTACGATATTGTTATTGATGCAACTGGTCGTCCCCCTATATCAAAGAGGCTAGCATTTGTTGTTCGTCAGATATCAGTCAAACGGCCTACTATCGTTCATGTGTTCAATGATGGTAATGGTAGAGCAGCTAAGGTTTTAGTTGATGACAGTCTGAGTTGCTATGGGTGTATGACGGTTGATAAGAGCATCCATCAAGACCATATCGACATGCGCTTTAAAGACCTAGACCTGTCTAAAGAAAAAAAAGTCAGCTGTGGAAATACTTATACAGTTTATGACGCTGGAGTAAGCCAGATTTCTGCAGCTATGGCGTTGGAGGCCGTACTAAATACTCTTAATGCAAGCACGCCTTGGACTTACAGTGAGTTTATCTTAGACCCTCGCCATCGTACCGGAAAGAGAAAGGTACTGCAGCCTCAAATGCAATGCGTGGTATGCAATGAAGTTTGAGAGAGAGCTTACGTATCAAGATAGCAATGGACACCTCGTCATAATTACTGAACATGTTTTAGCCGTTCTAGAAAAATATAGACAAACTGAAATGCAAGATACTGAAGCAGCAGGTGTGCTACTTGGTGAAGAAAGAGGCCAGCATATAGTTATTACTGATCTGTCTAAGCCCGGATTTGGTGATCTTAGACAGAGAAACCTAGTGGATAGGCGAGGTAAACACCATCAACAGAAAGTAGATAATTGTTTCCAGTTGTCTGGGGGAACGGTTAATTATATCGGAGAGTGGCATACTCACCCCGAGGACTTCCCTCAACCATCGCAACAAGATAAGTCATCATGGTCAGCACACCTCAAAGGCGGAGCAACTAAGATAGTTCTCATTGTCGGGATAAAAGATTTTTGGATCGGAAAGATGAAAGGGACTAGATTATCAAAACTTTCCTCTCGCAGGTAATCGAATTAGTTTTGTTTATAGATCTTAGAAGGTACTGAAACTTGGATTGGGGCATTTTCGAGCTATAAAATGCCACGGGTAAAAATTCAATCTGAGAAGTTTTTGGACAAAAGCGTGCCAGTACCCCATCTAAATTAGCAATACATGAATAACTAAAAGTATGGAAAATAACTTAAGTTTGTATCCATTATTGACTGATACGAATCATTTTCAGACATTCAAGTCGGTTATACAGCAACAGCACAAAAGAACTCAAAACACTTCTATCAAAAAGTCTATAAATCATAGAGGTAGAACTTGAGTTCATAACCATTGCCACTTGGCCATTGTTCCTTAACTAGTTTCCAACGATGTTTACCATTAGCCATAGATAAAGGCAGTTTAGAGTGATCTTTAACTGCTTCTGCAATTTCTGTCGGTAGTTCCAGTCCAGTGCTTTTTAGTGACAGAGTTTTTGCCGAAGAAACTAGTTTATCAAATGACCTTTTAGTGTTGTTAGGAGCATTCATATTCAGCACTAACCAAGCCTGACCTTTCTGGTAATAGTATGCGATGTTGTTAGGCGCTCCAGATGAGCCAACAATATTTGCGTCAATATTTAAATAATCGGAGCTACAAGATTTATACTCTTTGTTCCAAGCCCTTGTGCTTAATTTATCGTCAGACAAAAAGTCACATTCTTCTGGTCGAGAATCTGAGCCAGAGCCAGAAAATATACCGACCAAAAATAACACCCCTAACACCGACCAAACCACATTTTTCTTCGATTTTCTTTTTAACAGAAGTACTGTTGAGATCGGGTTGTTGCCAAGTTTCACGAAACTATCATAGATAGCCAAGTAAGTTTTTTCTTTCATAGTAGCAACGAAAGATTGAGTAGAACCTAACTCAAAAGTTACGTAATACTTCTTTCCTATTACCTCATTCTTTTGAAGCTTAACAACGTCTTGTATAGGTATTTCTTGTACGTTGTAAGTCCCTGTAGTGAGTTTATTATCTTCGAAAGTCCAAAGGCCTAGCTCTATGTCACCCTTTTCAACTGTTATCGTTTTCATTTGCTCGAATAAATCCTTTTTGCCGAGGTGTTGAATTGCCACCAAATCCATAGACACTTTGTGGCATAAGAAAAAATAGGTCAAATAACCTCATATAGAAATGAGAAACGGAACAGATCTAGCTTAGAATAGGGCAATTTTTTGTAAGCCATGAACCCCGCTGAGAAGTCTCTGGACAGAAACAATTTAGGGGTATTGCACAAAACCGTTTCTGTCAGATTAGAAAAAGTATCTTTAAACCTTAAATGCTAGTTAGGCATTTTTTACCCAGTCATGCAGAATTTTAAATGAGTCGTTCTTTGCTGCTAGTTCATTTAAATCTAGCTGTTCGACCTGTTTCGATAAAAATTCTCGCATATTGTCACCACGGCGCACCCTACGTAAGTCCTCACGTTTTACGCCAAGCCAAGATTCAATAGCTGGATCAGGTATTGCGTACTCCCAATTTGATAACTCGACACCACGTTTTAGCATATCTCTTGTACCAGAAAAGTCGTCATCTGAATCTGTGACAATAAGCACAGGTGAGCTTGTGCCAATATTTACTGTCGCATTTGCAACTCTAGGAATTGTCATTTTACCCATAGCTACAACTATATTGACCTTTTTAGCTAATCCATTTTCTCGCAAGATTCTGGTAGCTAATAGCGAAATAATTTCACGGTCGGTGGAACCTTCACAGATAACAACCAAATCTGATTGACCTTCAAAGTTTGCATCTTGTCTAACTAAACTCGATGACATATTGTCATAAGTAAATGCCTCAATGATTATTTGTCCATCTTTGGTAGCTTGCTCGTAGTTGGTCGAGTGGTACACCACCCCCTGTTCCGCTGCAATTCGTAACTTAGACTTAAGAACATTTTTGAATGTGCTGTTGCCAATCAACGCAGCATCAATATCCTCTTTACCAAACAATATAACATTGAGAGATTTACCTAAAGTGAGAGCATCAACGGCGTCTTTCGAGTAGCCAGACATTGAAATGAAGACTCCAATTGTCCCCAGCAGCTTACCATCGACTTTACCTTTGAACTGATAGATCGATGAGGCAGGAAGCTCATTTGAATGCCACTTTGCTTCAAGCAAGAAGACGCTACCATCAAGGAAAAATGATCCGTCAATCTGTTCCCCATCGGCTTTATAACTAGAACGTGGGTCCATTCCCTCACTATTTAAGCAATTTTTGAGAATTTCTTCAAAAGCATACCCTCGTTGTCTAAACCAAGTTGAAGATGCTCCCTCTGGTGGTTCAAGCCACTTTTTGTATTCTTCTTTATAATTCATTTCACCAAGTCTTATTTATTTCATCTTAATGCCTAATGCTACTCAGACGTATAAAAGTATCTCTTTATTCAGTGTGAGCAAAACCAAGTCAGTCATGATAGACGAAACCGAGTGCTCCAATGGAATCTCTCACCACACCCATGTCAGAATCAGAGAGTAGGTCATGATCCAAGGCCAGTATCAATCTCTTCTTTGCCCGCGTAAGAGCTACATAAACCTTCTTCCACTCTTTGTTAAAATAATTAGCTCTACTGAGGTTATTTTTAGTTAGATATTTCAGTAGGTTAGGACTAATAATAACAACACAAGTATCGGCATCCAGCCCTTTAACCGAGTCAATGCTTTGTACTCTAAACTGAACGTTGTCTTCTGTACATTTAGCGCATAGTTCATATAGCTGAGCAAAGTGATAATTCTCTAGTGTCAACGAATGTCTAGCTTTTAGCTTGTTTACTGCTCTTTTAGCATTATCTTTAGCTACATCATCCATAAAGTCAGCAAAAGCTGCTTTCACAAACAATGTCTTGTCTTTCTTGTGGTTAGACTCACGAATCATCTCCTCGATCTCTCGGGGGAAAGAATATCGATGCTTAGATGATGTTGAATACCGACCAGTTTTTTTGTCGATACAAACTATTTGTTTAGTGTCTATGTAGCTATTGAGTAGATCGTCGTACTTAGCGTCGGTTGACTCTATATACATTAACTCACCGACAACCTCCGATAGCGACTCTTGTTGCTGATCTTCATAGCAAAAACCGTTAGAGATGGCTAGTATCTCGGTAGGTACACGTCTAGTATGGTTGTTGATCTCAAGTATGGTTGCATATTCTTGTGCTGTTACTTTCTCAATAAAACTATCGAGTGCTTTGGGGTACTTGATTGCTTGTTTCGGGTCTCCGATCATGTATACGTCAATACCGTTACTGCCGAGTACCTCGAATATTCGCAGTGCGTCACCATCTAGGTCTTGAACTTCATCAATGAATATTTTATCAAAACAGTTTTCAAGAATAGCCAAGAGTCGTTGAACCTTGGCTTTCTTAGATCTGTTGCTGTGTTTGCTTACGGTCTCATCAACAATTTGTTTAGCGATGTTATAGACGTTCTCTGCGTGAATGACATTTCGCTCTCTTAAGTGTTTGAATAAACGAGCTTTATATTTAGGATTCCCAACAGACATAATTGATGCATCGTTATATACATCACCGAGTGTAAATGATGAAAACGGATAGATAATTTCATTCAGCAAGAAGCTATGTACTGTTTGTATACAGAGATTTGGCGGGATAAAGCCATGCTGTTTGATAACCTCTTGCTCGATCTTTGCTGTTGCTGTGTTTGTGTACGTTAGTGCAAACGTCTTCTTGTGACTGGTACAGGCTTTGATGTGCTTTATCAAAGCTTCTGCTAAGCCATAAGTTTTTCCAGCTCCAGCCCCAGCAATTTGCACTTCAATCATGATACTGCCTCAATGACTTGTGCAATATGAGGTGGTAGCTCAATATCAATTGGGTCTTCTTCACGGACCATTGCATCACACACATCTAGCATTCTAGCTGCTTTACCCTTGATCATGTGATCTGATACTTCTTTAATATCTTCCGTCATACCGAACAAACCATTTAGTAAAGACAAGTTGTCGTCTGTTTCTACTAAATCAATTTCTAGAGTGTAGTTGGTGGTTGTTCTTACAGTGATGTTGGTATGAGCTGCGTCATAAGCATCATGTTTTGCTTTCGTTGCATCTGAATTGTCATAGTCACGGATAACACCGATTTTCTTATTAAGATTATCTTTGTTTAATGCTAGCCAAATATTTAAGAAGTTGGTGTAACCGCGTTGCCCAATAGCTATGAGTTCTAGGTCTTGTAGACCAGCTTTTTTAGACAGATATGTACTAATTAGCATTTCTTCGGTCGTACCTTCGACCAGAATCACTTTGTTTGCGAACAACAGCTTCAGTATGTCGAAGTTAGGTCGTTTTCTTAGATAATCAACTAATTTAGGTGAAGCGTCTGATAGGCTAATAGCTTTATCTCCAGTAAATGCTAATACATTAGAGATTTGTAGCTTGTTGATGATCGTAGGGTTATGAGTCGAGATTATGGTTTGTACCAGCGAGCCGCTGTTATTTGAACTTTTCTCGACGAAGTCTCTTACTAAACGCAGATTGTTAACGCTTAAGTGCGCTTCAGGCTCTTCAATACAACATAGGTTGAATGTATCGCCGCACGACTTGTAGTAAGCAAACAGAATGAATATGTAAATAAGGTTTCTTTGTCCCAAGCCTTTTTGGTACAGAAACTCGTCGCCATATTTGAGCGTGATGTTCGATAAAATATTCTTCAAGTTAGGCAGATTAGGAGTGCATTCTAGTTTTTTGATAATGTCATCGTAGTTATCAAAGTCTGGGTTAGTACTAATGACTTTGTCGAATGTCTCTGTGTCTTCGATTGCGGTAAAGAACTCAGAGTAAGCAGTATTGATCTGACTTTTGCCATCATCATCGAGTGTGTTCATAAGCAGCTTTGTGAAGATGCTGTTAGATTTCATTGAACTGCTTTCTGAGAAATCATCTCGCTCAGCGTTGATACTATGAATGCTTACGTGTTTGAGGTCGCTAAAGGCGATAGTTTTTTCGTTGTTTACCGATACGATTTGATAATCATATAGCTCGACGGGTAAGGTAAACCAGTTCACATCGTCGATAGTCTTACCTTCAAGCGACTTTTTTACTACTTCAAGTAAGTCCGCGTCGTCTTTAGGCTTAAAGTCATATCTAATTTTATAAGTTTCGCCATCACCATCAGATACTACCCATTTAGATAACAATGCAGTCTCATAGCTATCTTTGGGATCAGCGAACTCTACAGTCACTGATACTTTTGGAATTTTCAGGAGCTGGTTTGGTGTAGGTTCTTCGCTGATTACTGAAGCAAAGAACTCTATAACTGAGTCCTTGTTGATATCAGAAATGCTTAAACGCTTTTGATTGAAATCTATCTGATTGCCACTTAGGGGTAACGAAAGTGCGGTGAAGAAGTTTGTCTTGCCCGTGTCGTTTTCTCCGATAACAACAGTTAGCTTTTGTAACTGAGCCTCAAAAGATCGAAAGCTGCGGTAGTTATTAATCGTTACCTTTTTGATGTACATAAGAATTATCCTATAAAGCATACAAGCGCATATGCCACTAATGTACTACAAAAGATCGAATTCAAATAAGTGTTTTACCGTCATAATTACAGCATCTATGATTAGCCTCACATGCCCTCGAACATTAGAAAAACATATCGAAAGACTATAGGTGTGATTTAAGTATTCAACTCACAATGGGGCAAAAGTGTGTTGCCGTGCTCGGCTCTAGCATTGTGATCACCAAGCGATTCTGTCGAACCTTAACCTTGGCACTCGTAATACACCTCCTTTGCAGCCTGTCACCTTATTTCTGATTTCATTCTACCGACCAAAAGCGCCGCACTCAGTGTGGGCGCTTTTTTTTTGTTTTCCTTCACAAGGAGTTTTTCTATGTCTACAACTCGTGGTGGTCAAATCACTTTTCACAACATCCGTATGTGGTGGCAAGTGAACGTGACCACAATCAAGTACCTCAATATCTTCGCGGCCTTGCTAGGGCTCCTCACCACCTACTTCATCACCTCGACTAACACATTCACGGGTGCCTACTACTACAGTCTATTTCAGCTTTTCAACAAGTTAGGTTTTAGCTTAGAGCGCAACGTGGTGGTCGAATGGGAAGAGCAACGCTACAGCAGCACCCTTGGCCAACAACTGCAAAACCCCATCTTGTCACAGTGCTACCAAGAATTGCTGCAAGCCCTGTTTGTTGGCCTACTGGTCTATGTGGCCGCTTCCACCGTGCTGTTTGTGATGATTAACCACTGGTTTAAGAGAAAAGGGCAGAAGCAGAGCGAAGATAATCACATTCGAGGCTTTCAATTGGCTGAGCCTAAAGCCGTCACCGCAGAGCTAAAAAAGAAGAAAAAACTCTCCCCTTTTGCGCTCGATGGTCACAAGCTTTTTGTTGATGGATTTGAAGTCAAACACCTGATGATTGACGGCACTACGGGGGCAGGTAAATCCGTTGCAATTCGCAAGCTCTTACGTTGGATACGGGCGCGAGGCGATAAAGCCATCATCTACGACAAAGGCTGCGATTTTGTCAGTAAGTTCTATGACCCGCATAAAGACGTGATTTTGAATCCCTTCGATGAGCGTTGCGCTGCATGGGATATTTGGAGTGATGCCAAAGAAGCCCCGGACTTTGAATCGCTCGCGGCCGCGCTTATTCCGCAACACGGCGAAGGCGACCCGTTTTGGGTGGATTCCGCACGAACCATTTTCGCAGCAACCACCTATCAAATGATGATCGATGACAAACACAAATGTACCATTGAAAATTTGCTGCACATTATCTTAACATCTGAGCTTTCAACGTTAGGTGAACACTTAAAAGACACCGAAGCCAGCTCCCTAGTCTCGAAAAGTATTGAGAAGACGGCTATCTCCATCAAATCGGTTCTGGCGACTTACATTAAATCCTTACGTTACTTACATGGTTTGGATGAAAAAGACGCCCAAGGCCACCGTAAACGGGCGCCATTTTCGATCACTGATTGGGTACAAGACGAATCACAACAAGGGTTTCTGTTCCTATCCAGTAATGCAAGACAACACACCGCCCTCAGACCACTGATCTCGATGTGGCTTGCGATTGCCTCCAACGCCATTCTAGGAATGGAGCCCGATGACGACCGCCGAATTTGGGTGATCATCGATGAAATGCCTACGTTACATAAACTGCCTGAGCTCACGCACATTATTTCTGAAGTGCGTAAATTTGGGGGGTGTTATTTACTGGGGTTGCAATCTTACGCTCAATTAGAAACCACTTATGGGCGTAACGCGGCCAGAGTCATTTTTGATTTGCTCAACACGCGCTTTTTCTTCCGTGCCCCTTCAAAAGCGATGGCCGCCATTTCCTCGGAGGACCTTGGTGATCAAGAAATCGATATCTCACGAGAAAATATCTCTTACGGTGCGAACGCACTGCGTGACGGTGTCTCACTCGGCCATCAAAACAAAACGCGCCCGGTGGTTTCTCCAGCGGAAATCCAAGGTTTGGATGATTTAGAGTGTTACTTGCGAACGCCTAACTCCATGCTCATCACGAAACTGCAACTGAAATACGATCGCATGAGCAATCTCCAACCCTCCTTCATCAAACGCAGCATACTCGGAGGGAAAGCAATGGAGAGTATCGATCAAGCCTTAATTTTTCATGAATTAATTGCTTTGCATGAACTCGATGAAACCCAAAGAAACCGATTACTTGCCATCCAGCAAAGTACCTATGAAAACGAAGAAGAGCAGCAGCAAACCAGAGCCCGTCAAAAACAAACTCTTGCCAAAGCCTCGAAAAAGAAAAACCCGACCAATAACGCAACCCAAAACCAACAGCTCGCAGAAGACACACAAAATGCACTTCAGCGAGAAACCGAAGAGGCATCCATAACACAAATAGAACAGGGCGAGATGTACGATTAACCACACGAAATACAACATCAATGCTCACTGAGAGCAAAAACAATTTAGCCCTCCCCTGTAACAAGCCCGGCCCCCTCCATTCGCATCAACACCGTCGCTAACCCATTCGCACGGAATCCAAATCACCGGCATTTCGCTGACGTGGCAGCTTTGCTGCGCCCCAACAAAAGGAGAACACCTTATGATGTCTATTAGCCCTCTTAAATCCGCCTCTGGCGCCGCCAAGTATTACTTGAACGAAGAAAACACACCAAATACCTTTGATACGTCACTCGAGAAAGACAGTAACGACAACTACTACCTCAAAGAAAGCAGTACCAATGAAAACACTTTTTGGCACGGTCAGTTAGCCAAAGAAGCAGGTCTAATCGGTAAACCGGTTAACCAAAAAACGTTAGAGTCCGTTTTATCTGGACACCTAGGCAATGAAACCATCAAAGGTAAACGGGGCGACCATAAATGTGGTTTTGACCTGACTTTTTCAGCACCAAAAAGATTAAGCACGCTCGCACTCGTTGGCGGGGATACTCGCCTTATTGATGCACATAATGACGCGGTCAAATTTGCTCTATCTCAATTAGAGACAGACGCAGCACAAGCCGTCTCGATTAACAAAGAAGGGGAGCGTGAGTTTAACAATACCGAAAACATGGCCTTTGCGGTCGTCCGCCACAAAACCAGTCGTGAAAACGATCCACAACTCCATTCCCATGCCTTGACGGCAAACATGACCCGCGACAAAGAAGGGCAACTGCGTACACTCGCCTCTTCTCTCAAACAAAAAGGCGGCGTCATCAATGGGACAGGCGAGCGCATTTACAACTTCCAAAAATACTACGGTATTTTGTACCAGAGCCAATTGGCTAAAGAAGTTATAGAGTTAGGCTATACAACGCGAGCCCTCGGCAATGGTCAATTTGATGTTGAAGGCGTTCCTCAAGTATTAATCGACACCTTCTCCACTCGCTCACAACAAATAGAACAACAAACCTTAGACTTAGGCTTTGAATCCCGCGCGGCAAAAGACGTAGCCAACCTTGATACGCGCAAGTCCAAAACCTACGAAAGTGAGGCAACGCTCAATGCTCATTGGCAACAAACGGTGCGCAACGCAGGCCATAAGCCCGAAGAACTGGTTAAAAACGCCCTGGGGATCACTCCACAAGAACAGAACCCTGAAGAAATCGCTAAAGACGCGTTTGGTCGCGCCGTTGAACACTTAGGGCAATACAACACAGCATTAAAACTGGAAAAGATTATAGAATTAGCCGCGGCCGAGTTTACCAAAGGCGGCGTACAAGCCAATGCGATTGACCTTAAAATGGTCGCTGACCAATGGGTGAAAAACGGTGCTCTCATCCCTCTTTCAGAAAAAGGTCAATACACCACTCAAGCCATGCTGAAAACCGAACAAGCGTTAATGGCGGCCAGCAAAGGGCGTACGCGCCATATGCGCACGCCAGTCAATGACGCTACGTTAGATAAATTAAACCTCACTCAAGGCAACCGCCAAAAGGTGGCGGACATTTACCAGTCCACCAAGCAGTTTCATGTGGTTAATGTGTTTGGCAACAGTGAGCAAATCGCGCAAAACCTCTTGAACGTCGGCAACCATGTCGGTAAACGTGTCCACTTAGTGTCACAAAACGCCAAAGACAAACACCGTCATAGCCAAACCATCCAACGTGAAAGTCATACGGTCGCCACCTGGATAAAACACCGATTTCAAGAAGAGCAGCGCCACTCTGTCCATAGTTTGTTGCACTCAGACGTCCCTATGACCAACAAAGACATCCTTCTTGTCGACAGCGCCCACAAAATGAGCGCCAATGAGTTGATGGCTTTAAACGCAAAAGCTAAGGGATCGGGTAGCAAAGTCATCTTGCTGAACAACACGTCCAGTCGCCAAGGTTTTAAATCTTATAACGCGATCGAGCTTTATCGCAGAGGCAACGTCGTCTCGCACTCTTGGGTAGACAGCAAACAGAAAGACAGTAAGGTTACCTTGCACAACAGCGATACACGCACCCTCGCTAGAGCGTATACCCACTTACCAAACAAAGAAGACACACAAGTGCTGGCGACTTCTCACCTTGAACAACGACGATTGACGGACGCGATCCGGTCCTCTCTGCAGAACGAGGGTCAACTTGCCCGCAGCGGTATCACCTTGTTCACTCAGCAGCCTCATTATTTGTCTAAGCCCCAACAGGAGTTAGCGCAACATTACAAGCCAGGTATGACCCTTCGCCATTGGGAAGACGGACAACCTCAAGAGTTAGTGGTTTCAACCTCGGATAAGGCAAACAATCGACTCCATGTCCTGAGCAAAACCGATGGACAAGAATACACCCTCGATCCCGCTTCCGCCGGATTCAAAGCCCTCAACATGCAGATCTTTAAACCTGACTCGCTGCAAGTTAACCAAGGTGAACGCCTCATGACCACAGGTAAGCACTTTCCATCTGAGTTGAACGCCAATGAGCGTTACGTAGTCACGGATATTTCTAAAGAAACCCTAACGTTAACGGACACACAGGGCGAATCGAACACCATCCCCGTTGAAGCCCTGAAAGACGCACCACTACAATACGACTATGTCCATACCGCCAGTCATATCGAACCAAGGGCGCACACCCTCCTTTCAGGCAAAGCCTTTACGCTCTCGAAAGCGCTCTTTCACGAGCTGACCGAGAAAAGCGCGCGCATCGATGTGTTTACCGACAACCCCGATAAAGCCCAGGCCGCGCTTGAGAAAAGCGAAGTGAAGCTTTCTGCCATCGAGCGAGTCATGCAGACTCAAAACGTCAACGACCGCTACCTCTCTGAAACCACCGCCGCCACAGTCAAAAGCGACATCCAGCAAGCCCTCACTCTCTTAAACAAAGAGCACAATTCACCACTGCAAGAGAAAGCGTTGAACTTTGCCCTGGGTCATCTTTCTGAAAAAGAAGCGGCGTTTACACAAAAAGAGTTAGTCGTCGAAGCGATCCGTTACGCTTTTGAAGAGGCCAATCAACCGATAATCAAAGAGCAAATTGAAACAGAGCTCGCCAAACGCAGTGACGTCCTCTCTGCCGAATACAGCGATGGTACACGCTGGACCACCCAAGCGGCACTCGATACCGAAAAACACATTTTACGAAACATTGAGCAAGGGAAAAATCAACACAAGCCGTTTGCCACCCACCAACAAGTCAGAAATTATCTCGATGCACAGCCTCTCCTTACCCAAGGACAAAAGGACGGCATCACCCTTATCTCAACGACCAAAGACAGTTTTGTGGCCGTGCAAGGTTTGGCGGGCACCGGTAAATCCACCCTGCTCGAATCCAACCTTGAATTGATTCAACACGCCACCCAAGCCTGTAACCAGGCACCTTCGCAAGTGATCGGCCTAGCGCCCACTCACGCCGCCGTCAGCGAACTGGAAAGCAAAGGGATACAAGCGCAAACGCTGGAAAGCTTACTGACCGACCTAAGACGTGGCATCACCTTACCAGAGGAGCACAAAAACACGCTGTTCTTCCTCGATGAAAGCTCCATGGTCAGCAACCAACAAGCCAAAGAGCTCACCGACCTTGTATTGAAAAGCGGCTCCAAAGCCACCTTGCTTGGGGATAAAGAGCAGCTGCTTTCTCTTAATGCTGGTAAACCGTTTGAATTGAGCATAAGTCAGGGCCGTATCGATACGGCTTACATGACCGACATCGTTCGTCAGAAGAATGAAATACTGCTTGGCGCCGTACACAACATTGTAGATAAGCAGCCAGACAGCGCCCTCGATAAACTCTCTCAGCAAGGCCCTGATACACTCGGTAGCACGCAACATATCGTCTCAACCCTCGATGAGAATGCGAAAGACCAAAGCAAAGCGCAACTCATCGCCACCGAAAAGCTGCCTTACGCGGTGGCGCAGGACTACCTTGCCCGCACGCCCGAGACACGAGAAAACACGCTGATCATCGCTTACACAAATAATGAGCGTGACCACATCACTGAGCACATTCGTGCCGGACTGATGAAAACACAGGAGATAGGCCAAGAAAACATCATCACCACCCGATTACGCTCTACAGGTGATAGCAAAGAAGAGCTGACCACCATGATGCCTTATCAGAAAGGGCTCATTTTAAGCACCAAGCCAGGAGAGTACGACATCATTACCCACGTTGATTCGGAGCACGGTTTGGTGACTCTTCAAGACGTAAATACAGGTAAGACAAAGCCATTTTTACCACGCAACAAAGACCACAAATACACGTCACTCTTCGTTCAATCAGAAAAGCCACTTTCAACCGGGGATAAAATCATGACCCGATTTACCGACAAAGCGCGAGGCATTAAAGCCAATGTGGAATACACCATCAGTCATGCCACCAAAGAAGAAATCACCGCGCTGTCGAAAGAGGGGCAAGCGTTAAGCCTTAATCCAAACCAACTGAAAGACGGCCATTGGGATTACGCTTACACCAGAACCGCAGATATGGCGCAAGGCGCGACGTATCAGAACGTCATTACCACCCTAAAGGGTAAAGGCGCACTGACGAACTTAAGACGCGCTTACATCGATTTAAGCCGGGCGAGTAGTCATGTGAAACTCTTTACTGACAGCCCAAAACAGATGATGAAGAGCTGGTTATCGAAAGAGGTCAATAAACACAGTGCCATTGAAACCATCGAGAACATAGCACCACACAGTACGCCTTACTTTAATGACAAAGCCCTATCTCATGAAGACGTGCGTTATCACAATAGAAACGGAGATTTTGACTACAACCAATTTAAAGAACACATCAGCCAAACGTTACCGAAATACACCGAAAGCTTAGCCATCAACCTCTTGGGGCAACCGAACCCATCTAAATCAGACCGTGATTATCTCACCTTTGGTATTGGAAAATCGGCAATAAAGGTATCGTTAACGGGGGAATATCGAGGGTATTTTAAAGACTATACCACCGGTAAAAAAGGCTCATTAATCAATTTAATGATGATTCATAAGGAAATATATTATAAGGAGGCAATGCAAGAAGCCCACAACATTCTTAATGATCCTGATAAATACCAACTCACCGCCAACCCCAAACATGACCAATTACTGAATACGACGCCAAAACACATGGCACAATTTGAAGAGAGAGCGAAAGAATATATACAAACCAGCCTGCCACTCACAGGCACATTAGCCGAAACTTACCTCAATAAATTGGGGATTGAACACCCTAAGAATGACCATGTTCATTTTCATCAAGCAGTATATTCCTCAGAGGACAAAACATTTCACCCGGCGATGATAACTAACATTCACGATAAAAAAGGAGAAACAAAAGCGATTGAAGTGACTTATTTAGACGGGCAAGGAAATAAAGATCCGGCACTCGACATCAATCCACGGATATTAGGCACGAAATCCAAACAAATAACGCAATTCCATCAAGGCCGTGATTTGCACACCACCATCATCAGTACCTCAATCGAGAATGCTTTTATTATTAATCAAGCGCATCAAGGCCAATACGACATTATCAATGTCAATCATAAGAATGACATTCAGAATATCTCTACCGATGAACTCAGACAGAACATTGTGATTGTACTGAGTCAAGGCAATACTGATTTAAATCCCAACAACATTGAAAAAATCATGGCTAACTTTTCAGGGAGAAATATTCAGTTTGTTTCGCCTGACAATATGCTTGAGGAAATCAAACAGGGTATTGAACAATACCATCAACAAACGCATCAACAAAAAGAGGAATTCGACACACCCACTCAAGACCATGATTCATTAACCAACAAGCAGGACACTGATATTAATCAACACACAAAAGAAATCAAAGATAAAGAGCTTGAACACTTCGACAGCAAAGAACCCTCCCCTCAAAAAACGTTTGATTTTAATCAGGAGCGTGACAACAACAATGACCAATATAATAAACTAGATAGAGAGTTAGAGCGGTAGAAAAAGGGGTGTCCAATGGACTACCCTTTTTTTTTGCCTGCCAGAAACTCATCGACTTTATTATCGATATCAGATTTCACCTGTTGCCTAAAGGGTTTGGATTCTTTTTGTTCTCGGAATAATTTTTCACCATCAAAGGTTTGTCCATGAACCACATCAGTGATCGCAGATGAACCACGAACGACACGATAAATCTCTTCCATCAACGCACGATTCGATGGACTATCATCCTCACTATCATTGAGTTTAATGCGCAGTGCCAACATCAAAAGTTGCCGCGTGGCCTCGGCATCACTTAACGCTTCCTTATCCCTAAACGTCTTAAAATCTTGCGCTAACTTTCCACGTAATGAGCTTTGTAATGGATAAGAACGTGTCATATTGCCCTCCTCAATCCCAATTAAAAGCATTGTTATTCCAATGAAATTTCAATCAATTAATTTTATAAAACACCCATTGAGCCTTGTCAATAAAGGGCTCAATCAACATTTAATGATTTCCAATTAAAATAACATTGAAAACGCTCTCATCGCTTTACATATAAGGGATCAATCAATATTCATTGAAAATATATATTTATCCATTGAAATTTAAGCGGCTAATTAGTGTAATTTTTGAAAATTTTTCCACGTTACTTTAAACGACTATTATATCTTTAAATTCTTGTTTTTATTGTCTTTATGTTTTTAACAGACAACCATTTGCATTGATTTCAATGCGCCGTGGTGTGTGGATGATTCCCAAGTGGTAACAATGACCTCCAATGAGTCTGCATCTAGTTTGTTTTCTTGGGGTGTGTTTTAGGGACGTCGAGCTCAAAAGCCGAACCGTTGGCGATTGAATCTAGGGTGATTGAGACCATTAGGGAAGGAATGTAAAACGGAAAAAGAAGATCGTGACACAACTAGCGCCGCACCGTTATGGTGCAAGAAAGGTTATTTTAATGGCAACTGATAATAGACTTTTTGAACTTTTTTGATGTATATTCTTCTGGCGTTTTCGGTACGTTTAAGAAATCCTGCATTATAAGCACCTACGCTATTCCAGTTATAACCATGGCTGGCAAAGTTAGAGCTTAATACCCACGCACCTAATGAAACATTAAAACATGGTTCGTAGACATTGGTTTCATTGACATTAAATTCAGTCAGTCGAGGAAACCAACTAGAGTTAATTTGCATGAGTCCAAAGTCACGACTGGTTACTTGACCTTTTTTATTTTTGTTTTCGTTATAAGCATTAGGATCAAGACTGCTTTCAACTTGTGCTATCGATCGCAGCAAATCTGGATCAACATTATAATGTTGTCCTGCTTCATCAAAACAAAACGAATACCCGACACTTGGAAATACCGACAATAATAACATTAGTTTTTTCATAAGCTAAAAAATGGAGCCCAAAGGAACTCCATTATATCGTGTGAATTGACGTCATCAATATTCATTAGGGAGTAAAATCGTAGTGCAACTACGATCACGCTCGGTAATTATCCAGACTTGTTCATTACAAATGGTGTAACTGGATAAAACCCGCTCGCCTGTCTTGGTGGCTTCGTCATTGGTAAGTTTATCTTCAACACAGACATTTCCCCAATCACCATTTTGGTGACGATGTAAGTAAATCGGTAAATTCACACCAATATTGTTGTTTAGCAGTTCAGCAATGCCTTGTGTACAAACAACTTTGCCAAGATCAAACGGCACAGCCGTACAAACATAATTTTTTTCTTTTGTTTCTTCGTTACCTGATGTAACATTTTTAATGTTCATTTTATTTACCCCTGTATT
>NZ_JBFSTZ010000037.1:0-38614 GCF_041467155.1 Vibrio sp. 10N.247.310.23
TTGTACGAATCGCCCTGTTTTGTCTGCAAATCGCCCTGTTTCTCATACATATCACTTTGCTCTAGAAGACCGTTCAGGTAGCCCATGCAATCACGGGCTACCTGATAGTTCAGTCCATCTAGAACAACAAGGATAACCTTATTGCTCATGGTCTATTCTCTATTGCTTGTTTCTAAAAGCCACCTACTGAAGGTGGCGTGTTAAGCGGGGTTATTGCTGGTGAATCAATACGCTTTCTTGCCATTGACGTGGCAGGCGACGTGCTGATTTTTCCCATGCTGAGAAGTCAGTCACTGGGTGAACGTTGCTGTATTCATCGTTTGAGATCAGCTTGTCTTGTACTGATTGAGGTAGCGTAACGCTGCTACGGATTGGGCGCGCGTAACCTTCTGCTAAGTTGATTTGGCCTTGGTCACTGAAGATGTATTCACGAGCCAACTTCGCCGCATTCGGGTTTTTCGCGTATTTGTTGATGATGGTGGTGTAACCAGAGATCACTGAGCCATCTTGCGGGATGCTTACGGTAAAGCGCTCACGGTCAATCTTGTCGCGGTAGTTCAGTGCGTTGAAGTCCCACATGATTGCTACTTCCACTTCGCCTTTTTCAAGGTTCGCAATGCTTGGATCTGTGTAAGATAGACGGCCTTGCTTCGCTAGTTCACCAAAGAATTTAATCGCTGGTTTTAGGTTCGACTCGTCACCGCCATTAGCAAATGCTGCCGCTAAAATCGCGTTGTTTGCTTGCGCGGCTACGCCGACATCGCCCACTGTGACTTTGTAGTCGCCTTCTAGTAGGTCACTCCAAGTTTTCGGCGCATCTTCAACAAGGTTGTTGTTTGAAATGAACGAGATAGTACCTGTGTAAGCCAGAGCCCAGTGACCATCTTTGTCTTTTGCCCAGTCTGGAATGTCATTCCAAGTGGTTGGTTTGTATGGCTGAGTGACGTTTTTCTTTACGGCCACACGTGCGAATGCGAAACCCACATCACCAATATCAGCGGTTGCGTTTTTCTTCTCTGCTTCAAATTTCGAGATCTCCTGAGCCGAGCTCATATCGGTATCCTGATGCTTCAAACCGTAGTTTGCTTTCAGGTCAGTCCATGTGCCTTTCCAGTTTGCCCAACTGTCTGGCATACCCACACTGTAAACTGCACCCTCTTTTTGAGCGGCTTCAATCAGTGACTCAAGATCAGCATCCTTCGCCATCGCTGGCATTGAAAGTGTTGCCGTTATTAGCGTTGCGCCGATTAATTTTGCAGGTGAACCGATTAATTTAGCTGGCGATACAGTTGAACGGCTAAGCAAAGTTTTCATTGTCTCTATCCTTCTGGACTAGGTCAGTAAGTTCGTTTTGTATGCTATAGCCGGAATGTGACGGTTTGCCGTAAGTTATTTGACAGTTCGAGTGCATTTACGTGGCAGTTATATTTCACTCATATGACAATAAGCCATTGTTTACTGTCACATTCCTGTTAACTCCATGGTTTACCTTATTAAGCACACGAACTTATGGACTAGATCAGTAATGAGAACATTGGGCACCGGGCAATCAGGGACACAGTTAGGAAGAATTAAGGCGAGTATTCGAGAGCAGCTTCAATCAGGTATCTTCATTGAAGGGCAAAAACTGCCATCCGAAAGAAACCTTAGCGAGCTGTTTTCCACCACACGAATCACGCTCAAAGATGCATTGGTGTCATTAGAAACCGAAGGTCTGATATACAGAGAAGAGCGTCGAGGCTGGTATGTGTCACCCGAACGAATTCGCTACAACCCGCTGTCTCGCTCTCACTTTCATCAAATGATTCGCGAACAACATCGTATTGCAGAAACAAGGCTGCTGAGCACCCGCACAGAGATGGCCGCGGGCGATTACGCCAAAGCATTAGAGATAGAACAGATAACGCCGATACACGTGATTGAGCGACTACGCTTTATTGATGGCCGAGCGGTGCTGTTTGTTGAAAACGTCTTAAAAGCGCCGTTGTTTGAGAAGGTGTTGTCAGAAAACCTCACCATGTCGCTGACAGGCATCTACCGAGAAAAATACGGCTACGAGACCCAACGCTCGCGTTTTGATGTTATTCCAACTTCTGCCCCTGCTCATGTCGCCAAGGCGCTGAATTTGGCTGAGGGGCAGCCTGTTCTTAAGATCTGTCGAGTGAACTACAAACAAGATGGCGAGTTGATGGACTGCGAGTTGGAATACTGGCGACCGGACTCTGTGGTCATTCATATTGACAGTATTGGTTAGCATCACATAACCATTTGCCTAGTTTTAGGTTTAAGTTTGGGTTTGGGAAGAAAAAACGAGCACAGACAAAAACTCCGACTGATTAGGTCGGAGTTTTGGATTTAGCGATCAAACATTAAGGTGATGTGGATCATCTAGTTCACGAATCAAGCTTGAGGAACTGCCTTACCCTTGGTGAGTCTGGGTTAGTGAAGAACTTCTCTGGGTTGGACTTCTCAATCAAGATGCCCTTCTCAAGGAATACCACTTGATCCGACACCTGACGCGCGAATTCCATCTCATGTGTCACAACCACCATGGTGTAGCCCTCTTGCGACAGTTTCTTCATCACCAACAACACCTCTTCGACCAATTCAGGATCGAGTGCTGACGTTGGTTCATCAAACAGCAACACATCCGGCTCCATCGCGAGAGCTCTGGCAATAGCGACACGTTGCTTTTGCCCACCCGATAACATGCTTGGGTAGTTCTCTAGTTTGTGCGACATCCCAACCTTATCGAGTTGCTTACGTGCCATCTCTTCGGCGTCTGATTTCGCTATCTTCTTAACGTGAACCAGCGCTTCCATAACGTTTTGCAACACGGTTAAATGCGGCCACAAGTTGAAGCTTTGGAAAACCATTCCAAGACGCTCTCGAAGTTTCGCCAACTCTTTGTATTTGAGTGGCTTACCCGTTTCAGAGTTGATACCAATACGCTCATCACCCATAAAAATCGTGCCGCGCTCTGGCTGCTCTAACCAGTTCATGCAACGCAGTAGCGTCGATTTCCCCGAACCTGACGAGCCGAGAATACTCACCACATCGCCTTTGTTGATGTTGAGGTTGATGTCTCGCAGTACTTCGATGCCATCAAACTGTTTCGACAGGTTTTCAACCTTGATGATCGTCTCTCGTTCTTCCAATAGTGGCTCGCACTCAATCACTTCCAAATTCACGCCCAAAGAAGGGTTAATCGGTGCTTCCGTTTCAATAATCTCTGATTGTTTAAGCATGGCTAAGTCCTCTAAGTTCAACTTTGGTTTGGATTCGTTTGGTGATGGTTTCAAGTGCAATACTCACGGCCCAGTAGAGCGCGATAGCAATGATGAACGCATTCAATGGGATGAAGTACGTTGATTGAATGCTGTTGGCGGCCGCGGTAATTTCTGCGACGGTGATGATGCTAAGAAACGCAGTGTCTTTTAAGCAGATGATGAGTTGGTTCGTGATCAGTGGAACCGACTTAAACAACACATTTGGGGTAATAACTCGGGTAAATGTTTTGAATTTAGAGAAGCCATAAGCGTGCGCCGCTTCGATGTAACCTGGCTCTAATCCTTTACGAACACCTCGGAAAATCTCACAAAAATAGGTACCGTGATAGAGACTTAGCGCGATGATTCCCGCTGTAATCGCATCGAGTCGAATACCAACCTGCGGCAACCCGTAATAGAGCAGGTACGCTAAGATAAGAAACGGCAAGGTGCGCATCATGCCTATCAAACTATTGATGGTGTACTTCACACCAAGTTTTGAGTTTTCGAGGCAATACAACAAACCGATGCCAATGATGAAACTCAAGATTGAAGACGAAACAAAAAGATAAAATGTGGTCACAAACCCTGAAGCAAACAGCTCTTTTTGTTGCCAGATAATATTCCATTCTTCCATATTTACTCCTTAAACTTACCCGCTCAATAACGCATCACAAGCAGGTAAATGGTGTTTCTGACCAAGTAGCCATGACGGCTAAACTGTGGTTGTTGTTGATAGCTGTGACTGAGGTAGATTACTGATAGCCACACTTACTACTGCAGATAAGTAGCTCGGTTTTCAGCCACCGCTTGCAACTTCACCAACACGCCAATAATCAACATGTAAATGGCACCGGCACATAGAATCGGCCCAAGTGGTTCATAGGTAACCGCAGAGATTCGATTGGTGACACGAGTTAGGTCGACGATGCCGATCACCGCAATCGCTGGGCTGCCTTTGATTAAGAACGACATCTCATTGACTAGCGCTGGTAGGCTCATGATCACCATTTGCGGGAACATGATGCGGCGAAAATAAGTGATACGTCTCATACCAATGGCTTCTGCCGCTTCCATTTGTCCTTTTGAAAAGTTAAGAAAGGCATTGCGCCAAATCTCTGCATTGAATGCCGATGTATTGAGTGTGAGAGCTAAAATAGCAGAAACGTGTTTATCTAAATTGATGCCAAATGACGGAAAAGAAAGGAAAATAAACAGAGCCAGTGTCACCAAAGGCGTTGCTCGTGCCCAGCTGACATAGATACCCAGCATTTGATCCACAAACGGGATTTTCATCATTCGAATTAAAGCAATGACTAGCCCGATGACGACACCTAATACAATCGAGACTGCCGATATCCATGCAGTAGCCCACGCGCCCTGTAGCAACTGTTCCCAAGCGTAATAATCCATAAACGACCTCTTTGATAAGCGACTTCTTTCGATAGGTTTTGCGCAAATGACTCATGGGTTAAACCGCTTTGAACCCATTGGCATGGACACAAACAGCCGTTAACTGTTTGTGTCAGCGCATGCTTATCCATCTATTGGACTGCTGTTAGCTTGTGATACTGCTCAACGGAAGTGATGGCCTCTGAAGGCAGTTGGTCGAACGACTCACCGAACCACTTCTTCTGCAACTCCGCCATTTTTCCTGTTTGCTCTAGGTGCAGGAAAAATTCCGTTAAATAAGCCAAAAGCTCAGGGTTCTCTTTAGGAACAGGCCAGCTCACGAAACCAGGACCAGACACCGCCTCGCCTTTTTTGAACACCTTCGCTTTGGATTTCACTACCTCGTTAACAGAAACCACACTGTTGATCACGTAGTCTATTCGGCCGATCGCCAAGTCGGAATACGCTTCTGGGTAGGATTGATACTGTACCACTTTACCCAAAGACTTGCCTTGTGCTTCGAGCATCACTTCTAGCTCTGGAAGCCTTTCTAGCAAAGCACTGCCCGCTTGTAAGCCCACGGTTTTTCCATCTAAATCCGCTACCGTATTAATGTCTTCCGCATCAGCTCTGGTTAAGAAGTAATGCTGCGCTGAAGCAATCGGTGGTGTGAAGTCAAAGGCCTTCAAGCGAGCATCGGTAATGATCGCGCCAGTTAACGCCACATCATATTGACCGGCTGATACCGAAGCGAGTAACCCTGTCCAAGGTAAGATCTCTTGCTCAATATCGAACTTCGAATATTCACGTAACTCATCAAGCAAATCTTTGTTAATCCCCGCAGGCTTACCGCGGTCGATATAGTTGAATGGAGAGTAGTTATCTTCTGTCGCCACTTTCATGAAGCCTTGCTTTTCGATGGCTGCAAGCTCCGACGCTTGTGCAACACCAAAACAACCCAGTACAACTGTCGCTGCCGCTGTTGAAACCCATGCCTTCATCGTCATTCCCTGTTTCATACGCTTTCCTTATCGAGATTATTTGCCTGCCTTTACTTTATGAACGGAACGCATCGAAGACGTAGAGCCAATTTAATTTTCAGGTTGGGACAGAGCGATTTTCTAGTTTGGGACAAAGTAACTTTCGGGTTTGAGATAGCAAAAAACTGTCCCTAGAACATCAATATGAACTCTGGCGCATTTCTTGCTTTTTTATACAAATTGGACTGAGGTTCACTGAGAATAAGGACTGTATCTCATGGCGATAAATCACAATTGTTTCATCGAGTTTGATTCCAAAAGAAGCCTGCAAGAACAAGTACGTAGCTATTTGGTGACGGCGATATTGAATGGTATTTTTCCGGCTGAACAAGCGCTTCCGTCTTGTCGTAAGCTGTCTAGCCAATTGGGTGTTTCACGCAATACTGTCTCCTTGGTGTACGACAGTTTGCTCGACGATGGCTACCTCATCAGTAAACCTCGCAGTGGCTATTACCTTTCAGAAAAGTATCAAAAACCGAGTGACACAATCGACGCGAGTTTGGATCATTTTGAATCAACCGACAGCGACAATGCACCGGATTGGAGCAAACGCGTTAAGCTGCAATTGGGCCAATACCCACGCATCGTCAAACCCTCGCATTGGAGTTGTTACCAATACCCATTTATTTTTGGCCAACCCTCTATCAATGACTTCCCATTAGCTCAATGGCGAGAAGCGACAAGAAAGGTCACCTCAGACCCACATGATCACCGCTGGCTTTGCGACAAGGTCGATAAAGACGTCGACATGCTGGTCGAACAGATACGCACAAGGGTGCTCCCACAGCGCGGTATTCATGCCCAAAGTGATGAGATCCTCATAACCTTAGGTTCGCAGAATGCGCTGTATTTGATTTCGACTTTGCTCATGAACCATCAGAGTCGAGTCGGAGTCGAGAACCCCGGCTACAAAGAAGCGAATCACATCTTCAATCTCTCTGGCGCGCAGTTACACCCGCATCAAGTGGATGAACAAGGATTGAGATTCAATGAGCACTCTTCACTGTGTGATCACTTCTATGTCACGCCTAGCCATCAAGCTCCAACCGGCGTCACCATGAGTGATGAGCGTCGAACTCAGTTACTTGAAATGGCCAAAGCCAATGACGCGGTAATTATCGAAGATGACTATGACGCCGAGTGCAACGTGGAGTGGAATCCTAAACCCGCGCTAAAAGCCAATGACAAGGAAGGGAGAGTCATCTACGTCAGCAGCTTCTCTAAGCTACTGGCACCCGGCTTGAGGTTAGGCTACATCGTGGCACCTGAAGAGTTAATCTACGACCTTAGAATACTGCGTCGCTTGATGTACCGACATGCGCCAAGCCGTGTTCAGATGGAAGTAGCGCACTTTATTGAACAAGGCTACTACGACAGCTTTGTGAGGCGCTTTAGAGAAAACACTCGCCAGCGCTGGAAGCTGATCAACGATGCTGTCTTGAAGTACTTACCTGACTGCAAGCGACTGGCTCAAAGCGAGCAGGCCAACTCTCTGTGGCTACAAACGCCCAGCCACATCAATAGCCAGCGTTTAGCTTCACGAGCCGCCCAAAAGGGCATATTGATTGAGACAGGCTATTCACACTTTATGACGAATACCGAAACGGAATCGGGCTGTGAAGCATTGTCAGAATATGACCCCAATTCCTATTTTCGATTGGGCTTTCACGCCATCGACAAAGATCTGATCGCACCCGGTATCAAAGAGCTGTCTGAGGCGATGAAGATCTAGCATCACTTAAGAGCGGTTTGAGCAAAGTGATTTAGTGAATAAACGTAAAAAGAGCATCAATCGATGCTCTTTTGTCGTTTCTGAAGGTTAGGTTTGGCACGTTGAAAAGAACGGGGACTTCTTTGTCAAAGTGCCTTGGTTGCTGTGCTGGCTATCTTATTGGAGACTTAAGAAGCGAGTTCAAACAACACTTCATCAATGATCTTAACGCCTTTCTTTATATCGCTTGGCTGAATAACCAAAGGTGGCGCAACGTGAATGCGGTTATTCACAATGAAGGTCAACAGGCCTCGCTTGGTCAATTGCGCTTTCAATTGCCCCATTTTTTCATTGCTTAAAGGTGTTTTACTTTCACGATCTTCCACCAGCTCAACCGCCCAGAACATCCCTTTACCGCGCACATCACCAATCATAGGGTGCAACTCTTGAAGGCTCAGTAGGAGCGGCCCTAGAACGCTGTTACCGACGTTATCAGCATGTGTGACAATGCCCTCTTGCTCCATCACATCGAGCGTTGCAACGATAGAAGCCATCGCCAAAGGGTGACCAGAGTACGTTAAGCCGCCCATAAAGAAGTTTGACTTAAAGTGCTCAACGATCGGTTCGCTGACCACCACGCCACCAGCCGGCACATAACCCGAGTTCACCCCTTTCGCGAAAGTAATCAGATCTGGCACGACATTAAAGTGCTCAAACGCAAACCACTTACCCGTGCGACCAAAGCCGACCATGACTTCATCGAATATCAACTGAATGCCATGTTTGGTTGCCAGCTCACGCACGCCGATAAGGTAATCTTTGGGCGGAATGAGAAAACCAGCCGTTCCCGGAATCGTCTCTAGGATAATCGCCGCAATCGCCGTTGGTCCTTCGCATTCAATCACTCGCTCTAAATGCTGCAGGGCACGCTCACTCTCTTCTGCCTCAGTCGCCGCGTTGAATTCGCTTCGATAGAGAAATGGATTGAAGAAGTGAACGTGCCCACGGCTATACTCGTTTGGAATTCGACGAAAATCCCCCGTCGCAGCAATAGCAGTACCTGTATTGCCATGGTAAGAACGGTAAGCAGATAGCACCTTGTCGCGCCCTGTGAATTGTCGCGCCATGCGAATCGCATTTTCGTTGGCATCTGCCCCTGCATTGGTAAAGAACACCTTCTTAAACGAGCTTGGCGCTTTCGACAAGATACGCTTAGCCGCCAAACCACGAGTGAGGTTGGCGGTCGCAGGGGCAACGGTCACTAATGAATCAGCCTGATCTTTAATCGCTTTGATCACTTGTGGATGCTGATGACCAATGTTGGTGTTAACCAGTTGGCTACTAAAATCAAGGTATTCTTTACCTTCGTAGTCCCACATTTTGCATCCTTGCCCACCCGCAATGGCGATAGGCTCCGCTGCTTCTTGAATCGACCAAGAATGAAATACGCTCTTGTCGAGGTCGATAATATCTTGGTTCACAAGCTGTTCTGTTGATACTTCCATTTCATCGTCTCCATTAACAACACTAGATTCACAGCCGCTCGTGCTTGGCTCGTCTTCGAGAATGAAAGACACAAAACACGACATTGAAAAGGCTGCGCTATCGGATGGAATAATCTTCATCCCAAACAGGGCGGAGGTCATAGTGTCAGTTTCAACAAAACATTGGGCCAGTACATCAGCCCAAGTCTCATCCCCGATCCAACAAACTGCCTGACCCAATCCAATCGTCGATCTGGCTCTATTCAAAACTCTTAGGTGTGAATAGATTGAAAGGCAGACGAGACAGGTCTCATCGAACGCTAATTAACGCAGCAGCAATATCAAAAGCAAAGAGGTGAGCAAGAGTGGAATTAGGATTAGCGATGACATTGATTCTGTTTGCAGGAGTAGTTCGAGGCTATTCAGGATTTGGGTTTGCGATTATCGTAGCGCTTTCCCTCAGCTTTATTGTTCCACCATTGCAAGCGGTAACCATCGCTATCTTGTTGGACTTTTTAAGTGCCTTTCCTCTGCTCAAGCGAAGTAAAACCACCATCAATATCCGGCTTATTGCGCCGCTGTGTATTGGCATGTTGGTTGCGGTGCCTTTCTCGCTGTATTTCATTAGCACGATATCGGAATCAGGCTTGAAGGCCTTTATCGCGATGATGTCTTTGGTCGCTGGCACGCTGATTATTTTGGACTTACGCCTCACTTGGTTGCACCAACGACACGCGTTTTGGGCGGGAGCCATTTCGGGGTTTAGCATGACCACCGCTTCTTCAGGAGGTCCGCCATTAGTGACGTATTTGATGAACCTGACCATTAAAACCAGTGAACAGAGAGCCACCGCGATTGTGTTTTTTCTGCTGAGTTCAGCGATTTCACTGATCGGCTTCATATGGATTGGCGCATTTAACCAAGAATCGTTCATCACAGGTTTATGGCTATTACCGGCAGCTTTGATTGGCAATGTACTGGGGCAAAAACTGTATCTATCAGTACCGAACTTGTCTGCAAAAACAACGACCGCGCCGATTTTGATCGGCATGGCACTACTTATGTTAATTTCAAATTAGAAGGATGTATTTATGGATAAGATAGCGTTCATTACAGGGGCAACCTCTGGTTTCGGCAAAGCGGCAGCAAAACGTTTCGCAGAAGATAACTGGTCGTTAGTGCTGTCTGGTCGTCGAATCGAAAGGCTACTCGACCTAAAGGAAGAATTAACGGTGCCTGTGCATGTAATTCAACTCGACGTTCGAGACGCAGACGCCGTAAAACAAGCCATTGATTCATTACCCGCTGAATTTTCATCGATTACCGCATTGGTCAATAATGCTGGGTTAGCTTTGGCACCAGAAGGCGCGCCTGATGTGGACTTGAAAGACTGGCACACTATGATCGATACCAATGTCACAGGCTTGGTTAATGTTACTCATGCGCTGTTGCCTACGTTAATTAAAAAAGGCGCAGGAAGCTCAATCATCAATGTTGGGTCAATCGCCGGACAGTGGCCTTACCCAGGAAGCCATGTGTATGGTGCCAGCAAAGCGTTCGTAAAGCAGTTCAGTTACAACCTACGTTGTGACTTACAAGGCACAGGGGTACGAGTGACTGACCTCTCCCCTGGTATTGCAGAAACGGAATTTACTCTTGTAAGAACTAAAGGTAACCAGACGGCTTCAGACAACCTTTACCAAGGCACTACACCGTTGTCAGCAGAGGATATTGCCGAGCAGATGTTTTATATCGCAACCTTGCCAGATCACATCAACATTAACCGAGTCGAAGTGATGCCGACACGTCAAGCATGGTCTGCGTTCGCAATCGATAGAGATTAAGTTCAAACCGACACATACAAAAAAGGTGGTCTTTTCAGGCCACCTTTATCATTTCTTTCACACGATACTTCAAATATAACCAACGGCATAAAAGACTATGTCTAATTCGCCTCATTACTCTTTTAATGAAAGTAAGATTAGAGATACTCAACTAAACAATGTGCTGCTCATGTTCTTTGTTTGATTCCGTCTCTTTCGACAAGAAACTCGCTACGATCTCTCTCAGTTTGCCTTGGTTAACCGGTTTAGGTAAAAACTCATCCATGCCTACATCGAAGCACAAATGCTTGTCTCGCTGCACGACGTTGGCCGTCAGCGCAATGATTGGAATATGCTTTGCAGCCCCTTCTTCGAGCGCTCGGATCTGCTTGGTCGCTTCGAAGCCATCGAGAACCGGCATCTGACAATCCATAAAAATCATCTCGTATTCGTTGGCTTTGAATTTCTCGACACCAATTTCACCGTTGTCGGCAATATCAACCTCAAAGCCAAGCTTCTTGAGCATCATCTTGGCGACTTGTTGGTTTACTCGCGAGTCTTCAACAACTAAAACTGTACCACTAAATTCTCCGGCAACTGCGACAGGTTTTGACTCTGCTTGAATTGGAGCTTGTTTATCGGCTGGTGTGGCGTTTACAGAGACAATGGGAGCATCTTTAACAACCGCTGCAGGTTTACTTAACGGCACAGGTTCATTGTCTTTAAACGCAACCTCTCCTCTGTTCGGATAGGTAAAGACTGAAGTATCAGCCGCTCTCGCGAGTACCTCACTGATGGTCCATTTAAGCTGATTATCTTGGTAAGGACGCGCAATGTAGGCAACAAAACCGACTTGTTTAGCACGAGCTTCATCTTGCTTTCTAGGGTCAGCAGAGATCATCACTAACTTGGGACACTCGCTACCAAAGCGTTCAACTAAGCTTCTCGCCAGTTGAAAGCCATCAACGGACGGCATTACTTTGTCTATCAGAACGAGATCATAAGGTGATGACTTAGCCACAGACTCTGAAACCAACTCTAACGCTTGGTTTGCCGTTTCACAGCACTCAGACTTAACGCCAAAGGATTGAAGCTGTGTAGACGTTATACGCATGTTCAGCTGGCTATCATCCACAAGCAGAACCGAAACCTTATTGAAATCGATATTGCTTTCATCGGCTTCTAAACACGGGTCAAAGTCAGCCGTAAAATAGAAGGTACTGCCTTTACCTTCAACACTGGTGAGTTCAAGCTTGCTGCCCATCAATGTCACTATCTTCTCGCATATTGTTAGACCAAGCCCTGTGCCTCCATAAATACGTGTGGTACTGCCGTCGGCTTGTTGAAACTTATCGAACACCGATTTCTGTTTGTCTTCTGCAATACCGATACCGCTGTCGACAACCTCGAACCTCACTCTGAGTTTTTGCTCAGGCTCAACCACCTCTTCCAAACGAAGCGAGAGCGTGACGTGGCCATGCTCGGTAAATTTAATCGCGTTACCTACTAAGTTATTTAGGACTTGTCTTAGTTGTATACCGTCGCCAATCACCATGGTTGGGATCTTAGGGTCGATCGCTAATTGGAATCGAAGCCCTTTCTGTTCAGCTTTCACTCGAAAGGTTGATTCAACGTCGGCCGCAATGCCCATCATTTTCATCGGCTCTTGCTGAAGCTCTAGTCGCCCCGCTTCGATCTTCGAGTAATCGAGAATGTCGTTGATTAAGTCGAGCAACGTAAGCGAAGAGGTGTTGAGCATGTTGATGTACTCTTTTTGCTCTTTCGGCATATCCATTTCAGAGAGCAAAGACGACAACCCGATAATCCCATTCATTGGTGTACGGATTTCGTGACTCATATTGGCAAGAAATTCACTTTTATTGCGGTTGGCCACCTCAGCAACATCTTTAGCTTTTTCCAGCTCTTGATATTGTTGACGAATACGTTCTACCGATCGGTTATAGCTACTCTCTAGAGTCGATATCTCATCTTTGTAAGTAGAGTGAGTTGGCGTTATAAAGCGCGGTTTGTTGTCTTCGACCTGTTGTTGGTTGATTTGGGAAGACATAGTCATCAAACGTTTTACGACAAGACGATAGACGATGGTTAAACATACGAGAGACAACAAGAAGATTTTAACGGCTTCGAAGGCGAGCAACAATAACACTCGTTCTTCAAAGTCATCTAGGATCATGCTCAAGTCTGATTGCACCGTGAGCGTCGCCAACGGGAAGTCTGTGCCGCCCATCTGGTGCACCATTTCCCAAGACTGAGAATAAGATTGGCCTTCGGTCTTTTGACCTAACTCTAGAATTTTTTCATCGGGACTTTCGATAAGAAGGTAACTGACCGAAGGGAGGCGAGAGATGCCTTCGGCTTGCACAAACAATTGCTCTCGATCTTCAACCCACAAACTTGCCGTTAAACCAGAAAGGTAGCCAGCCTTGACCTGCTCGATCTGAGAGCTGATAAAAGAAACTCGACTTTGGTACTCTACATACAACCCGAGACCTGTCACTATAACTGTGAATAAGGTACTGATCGCTATTATCATCCCGATCAACTGTCGGGAGAGTCCAACGTAGCGTTTTCCTTTTGTCACCATACACAAATTACCATTATTGTTATCCTAGCAAACTACAATTACTCAACTAGTATAATAGTAGTCATTCATCAAATAACTAGGGAAGGTTATGAAAAAACATCTTATCGTTGCATCCATAGTCAGTTTGTTTTCAAGCAGTTATGCTTCTGCAAACGAACCTCTTCACTACTACATTATTGCGAGCCAAGCGCAACCTTTTCAAATCGAAACTGACGGGTCATCTCACAGAGGAATTGTTTCAGATATTGTGGAAGCCGTGTTTGATGACAGCCAATATGAGATCAACTACCACACCTACCCTTTTAATCGAATGATCGACAAGCTCGATGCGAGAGAGAATCCAAACTGGGTTACCTATGGCAGCCCTAGTTGGGGGAATATTCAATCTGCGAACCTATCTGAAGACCCGATTTACAATGTAAAACACGTATTACTCAGCAGCGGTAAAAAGCCATTTGAGTTCAATACAATCGATGATCTCGATGGGAAAGCCGTGGTATTGCTGAAAGGATTTGAGTATCCGAACTTGGAATCTTATATCCAACAGGGCAAGCTCAACGAGATTCGAGTAAAAGATTACACTGCTGCGTTTCGTGTCCTGAACCGAGCACCTGGCGACACCGTGTTTGTGGAAATGGAATCACGAATCAAATACAACCTAAACGAGCAAAAACTGAGTATTGATGATTACCAGATGCATGAGTTTGGTTCTGTCATCAATAACTACCCTATCCATTTGGCGTTTGACCCTGAGATGGATCCTAAGCTGCAAAGCTTCATCAACCAACGCCTAGACCAAATGAAAGACGATGGACAGCTTGACGACATCGTACAGAGTTACTTATAGCACCAGCGTAACGTAGAACTTATCAACGGATAGCTTAGTCACGTACGTTAACTCTCGTTGATGCCTGACTCTCTAAAACCGAAAAGGCCGCCCTGCTTCATACTAGATAGCAGGGCGGCCTTTTAAATGCGTCTAAGGAGTAATGATAAGCATGCCGCTATCTGAATCGACGAATCAGTGCGAAGCAATTAAATGCAGTTGCTGAGTGCGAAGCTGGTGACGCACTGCCATCAGAATCTTACCCAAATGGTTCTCGCCGGTTCCATCGCCGCCATCGCCCCAGAAGTGGTCTTTGTGCGAATGTTCTTTGATCACCGAATCTCCGGTCTTGGTAAGAAACAGCGCAAACTGTGGATTCTGTCTGAACTTCTCCGTCACAATAAACTGCATCACTTCAACACGAATGTCATACCAATCTTCGCGAACTTGGTCTTCGTAGTCACGACTTAAAGAGAACGCTTCAGCAGGTGTACTGGCTTCCAAAATGGTATTACGTAGCGCTTCGGAGGCAAACTTCATCGCTTGATAATAATGTTCGCTGGTTGCCCAAACTTGATCACCTACCTTGATAGGACAAGCGGCAAAATTTGACAGGTATCCGTTCGGATCTTCGGGTTCGTAAAACAGCACTTCTTTAGCTTGAGCCACAGAATTAGACATAGCCTTCTCCTTACCAACGACATCGCATATTTTTGCTTTAACTTTAAAATTAGTGGCGTTGAATATGACTGTCAAACAACTTAGTTCAAGAGTATGCCATGTGCGTGTTTTTCATCTGAAAAGCGTAATATCACAAGGGATAGGCTAAACGGAACAGTGAGCCAAAGAATCAAGGAGTTGATTAAATCTGGATAGGAAACATGAAAAAACACTTATAAATCAAAGGGTGGCGTTGTGCCACCCTTCTAAATGCAATGGGGATTATTAGTGAATAAGACCTAGCTCCCTCGCTTCTTCCAGACTCAAACCGCTTTCTCTAATTTCTCTTAGAGTCTCGATACGACGACGAGCTTCAGCAGACTTCATTTTCTTTTCTGGTTTGAAAGATACTTCTTCTTCAGCATCCCACTTGTTTGCAATATTTGTCATTTCATCATGGTTGATAGAATTAATGGACATGTTTTCCTCCGAAAAGCACCATGTAATGGACAGGTAATCTGTAGCAAATGCTTTTTCGCTTGTTAAGAAATTCTGTACTGAAGTGTGATGATTCCGACGCTTCACAAAGCTAATTAATAAATGCCTCATTTAAACTTTGCCAAAGCCATTTTCTGCAATTATATTTAAAAGATTCCCCATAAGAAATGTGGTTTGATCCAACTCTCATTTTCCCCTCTTTCAATGCAATCAAATCCGTTAGCTTTCACATAGGCTAAGGCGAGATTTTCGGCTTAGCCGGAGAATCAGGCTGCGGGAAAAGCACCTGCGCACGATTGATGACCAAGGTTTACCCTGCGACAGAGGGAGATATACTGTTCAAAGGCAGAGACATCTCTACGCTGAAAAGCCGTAAAGATATCTTGGATTATCGCAGCCGTGTGCAAATGGTGTTTCAAGACCCCTTTGGTTCACTTAATCCCACTCACACCATTGAGCACCATTTAACGCGCCCACTTAAGATCCATAAACAGGTAGCCACTAAACAGGCTCTCACAGAACGCCTCAAAGAGTTATTAACGCTGGTGGAGTTACCCATCGAAACGCTCGCCAAATACCCGCACGAGCTCAGTGGAGGCCAAAGACAGAGGGTTAACCTAGCGAGAGCACTGGCCGTTGGCGCTGAGGTTATTCTTGCTGACGAACCCACCTCGATGTTGGACGTTTCGATTCGACTTGGCGTGTTGAACCTGATGCAAAAAATGAAGCAAGAGTTGGGGATTGGCTTTTTGTACATAACCCACGATCTTGCCACAGCACATTACATCGCAGAAGAGACAGCGGTTATGTACAAAGGACAGATCGTCGAATGGGGATCAACCCAGTCGATCTTAACCAATCCACGACACCCGTACACTAAGTTGTTGATCTCTGCGGTACCAGATCCCGATCTGCCATTTGGCGAACTCGTCAAAAATGAGCCAAACTATTCAATAGACGCTGATCGTATTCGAGAGCAGAGCAGTGAAATACAGCATGAAATCAAACAAGTTTCTGATAATCACTTTGTAAAACAGTGGGATAACGTTGCATGAATGAACTAGACACTTGGTTAGAGCGGATCGGAGATTGGTACAAAGACCGAAAGCATGATCAAGTGGACCGGTTAGAACCTTTGATCTTAACGCCTCCAGATGCGCTCTGGGGGCCATTGATCACGGATGAGCAGAGCAAAGGCATCGCATGTTGGCTAGACGGATGCCTGAGAATCTTTACTTTCTATCGCCACCTCGCGGATTCATCGAATCCGGACTTGGCTTCGCAGGAGGCCAACAGCTCAAGCCATCAAGATAAAGCCTACCAATACCTAATGTTTGCCTACAGTAAGCTGCAAGCGGTGTCATGTGACCCAAAATCAGAAGCAGGATTGCAAGAGTGGTGTACACAGCGGCTACAACACTTGTGTGTATTGGCTTTGGAGTTTACGAACCAACAGCAAGAACCACGTTGGAAAGCAGAGTCTGAAAAATTGATCGAGTCGCATGTACGCTTTATGGCAACCCATCCCCGAAACGATGATCAAGGAATTATTCAACGCCATCTCCACTGATCAAGCCCTTCTCGATCAAGCATCAAATCAGAATCTCACCAGAGCTAGATCCGTAGAAAGCATGATCGAGCCTTGATCATGCTTCGGCGTTTAACTCTGTAAGCTATTGAATTTTAATGATTGACTGAATTTTAGGCAAAAAAAAGCGAGTCCCTTGGGAACTCGCAAAAATCTATTCAGTATGATGTAACAAAATATGAGCCAATCTATTAATCACAAGAAAGGACAAAGGTTGTCTATTCGGGATAAATAATAATCAACTAGATGCGCTACTTTGTCATCACTTTGTCAGCGTTAGGTGCGATTTTAATCAGCACCTAATGTGTTCAAAACTATCCATTCAGCGACGGTAAAACAGGCTTATCGCGATAGGATAATGACTAGTGGCCAATCGCCATTTCATCGAGCGCAAGGAACACGTTTTCGTCTAAATGACCTTCATGAACTTGTTTACACACTTTACGACGCACCGCTAAACCAGAGATCAAACGTTCAATGGACAGATGTCGATTGCTGGTGCTATCTCGGTCGTTATATAGCTCAATCAAGCGACTCAGTGTTTCGTATGGGATAACGTCCTCCCCTACTCTCAACCAATCAAGCTTCTCAATGAGCTCTGAGCACTCTTCTTTGATTGAGGCATGTGAGTGCCCTGTCATAGCAGATAAAGCCGTTATGCTGCGTTCTAGAGCCTCTTCAGAGGTATATTTAGAGAGAGTAATCATGATCTCGTCAGCGTTGATCTCAACAGAGTGTTTACGCTGCTTAACTCGACGTCCCAATTTGCCTCTTGGCGACGGTGCTTTACGCTGAATGGGTTCAAACTCACCATCGATAATCTCAGACAGCTCTTCCAGTTTCTGCTTAGACACCATTTCGTTACGAAGTGGGTTCGGCAGCGTTGGTGCCATATTACGCTTACCTGCGTTAGTGGTACGCGCTCTTGAGTAACGTAATACTTCTTCCACATTACATTTGATATCTACCTGATAATCGGTCGTTTTCCCTTTTTCGATCAACGCGGTGATCGTCAAGTGATAACCCCATAGATTAACCAGGAAGGTATCTTCTTGATCCCCGACTTCACCCAATTTTCTGAGCTCGCGGATCAGATCCATCGAGAAACGACGCCAATCGATGTTACGCGCCAATTTCTGGTTGAGCTCACTGAGCAACATGCTATCTGAATGGCGACGTGCCATGCGGCTTCTAAAGTACGAATACACTTGGAAAACCAAGGTATGTTGCTTCAGGATTTCTGGCGGAAATAGGAAGAAATAGTCACGCGTCAGCAGCTCTTCGTAGAACGAAGGTTCCCAAACCAGGATGTATAGGTTCGGTTTAATGCGAATTTCGCCGTCAGAGCCCTCTGTAGGCGCTTCTTCCGATGCTGTAATGGTTCTAGCTAAGAATCGGAAACGATCACTCTTAAAGCCTTCTGGCATGTTCTCACTAAGCCAACGGCCTGTAAGCTCGTGCAGTTGGAAATCCGTGAATTCGATACGATCAATACTATCGCGGATCGAATCACGAGCAGGGCCGCTGTCTTTCTTGCCACGTAAAGACAAAATATCAGTGATGTAGAGTGGTGTTTTGTTCGGCGTGTGTTTCGCGTCTAGATGGTAATCATCTTGGTGGTGATCATGATATTGAACGGTGAGCGTGAATAACGCGAATAACGTCATCAGATCGTCAACGGTCATGATATTTTTAGAAGATCGTGTCTCGATCACAGCTCGAGTGCCAGAGATCGAAACCATGGATTTCTGGTAGCTCTTACGAGTTCTAGGTGGCGCTAACGCTTGATCAATAATCCCCGCCCAATTGGTTGGCGAAACAATGAATTGATCCGCTTCATCTTTCATCGTTGGTGGGGTATTCAACCCATGTTCATTCAGTAAGCGCTTGTTTACTTTGGTTTGAGCTAGGGCTTTAGAGCGCTTTTGCTTTTCATTTTGCTTCACGCTTTCTGTCACTAAGCTGGTGGCACCCAGCACCGATATCAATTGGTTTGGGTTCACAAAGCGATGCAACATGGTTTTACCAGCAAGGCCTTCTTCAAAGCGAACGGGGATTTGTTTGAACAATCCGATATTAACTGCAGCTCTCAGCCTTTGCTGTAAGGCTGCGCGAGTGACTTGACCATCGGTTGATTCAATAATCTCAGTGGTGGAAACGTACCCGTCTTTACTGCTAAACCCACGAAGTGAAATTAGGTTAAGAAGCTCAACTATGCTTTTGGTGACACCTTTGAAGTGTTGATATTGTTCTATCCATTCAACGGCTGTTTCAGATACCTCAAATAAATGACCATCTTTGTGGCTTCGTGCCTTAATTAACAATTTCTCTTCTGGTTTCATTTTTGATCCGTATCACACTAACCGTAATTTCACTATAGTTCCTGAATGATAAAGAAAGAATGATCATAAATAAAGAGAATTTATTGGCTTTTAAATAACTGATCTTTTTGATTAATATGATCTTAAATGATTAAGTGATCTAATGATCTGGACGTAACTTTGCTTATAAGTGGCTGAATTTAAAGCATTAAAATAAATCACCTTGGAAAGCATGATCATAAAGGTTCCGAAACTATGATCATTAAACTTAAGAAAGCATGATCACTAAACATCAGAACGATGATCATTAAGTCATTGTAAGCATGATCATTATTGGTTCGAAAGCATGATCATTATACTTATACAGCTTATCCACAGATCGGAATTCAACATCGGTTTCTAAGTCGCTTTTGACTTGTCTAAGTGGACACTTGTGGTGACCAATCTATCGGAACAATGATCAAGAGAGCATACTTTTTTATCGTTCCTACCCTATTGAGTGCAAAATTTAGTCTGTATCCGCTGGAAATGGATTGCTTTGATGTATTTAGAGCGGGTGGGTCTTAACTAGGAAGCATGATCATGAAATTGTCATGTTTGTGTATTCTTGGTCTGTGTCGATTGAATTTTAAATCATTGAGCCCTTATAGGCGTTGAATCCCCATTCCAAAAGCATTTGTCCGTAACTTAGTTCATAAATTACATGCTTCCGGAACTATGTTTACTTGATCATTTTTCCGGAGGTTGATCATTTTCAATGTGCAGTTGCTCGGATCAATATTGCTCAGTTTACACCTTGATCATGCTTCATAATTTGGCGTTATCAATTATCTTACACTGGATGTGCTCCATGATCATTCTTCCGGTTAGGTTCCAATCCTCTGTTGTTTTTTGACACCCCATCTTCTCTTCTGTTTTGAATTTTTTGGTCATTGAGTGTTTTTTAATTTTTATTGGATTGAAAATCTATAAATTCGAATGTAAATCACACCAACCGTAATCTACGGTTGTATTTCAATCGTTCCGAAGGTTTTTCGTTGAAATTCCATTTACATTGTAAATAAGTGATGCTGTAACATTTAAAATGTAGACTAGAAATAGCATGGTTATACATGATAGAAACAGTCATTTTTGTGTTTGTCTAAGGCGATGTTTCATCAAATTGTAAAAACGCGGTCTATTTTATGTGATTTTACTCATAAATGTATGTTCATGTTTTTGTTGTGTTTGTTGTTAATCGCTGTACAATTTGTACTTAGTTAATCATTACGGAAACTGGCAATGAAAAGAGAACAAACGATTGATAAGCTCTATCAGCTAGCCGAACAAACTCAACAAGTTCAGGCTGACCGAATTGAGATTATTTTGGAAGAGCGAAGTGATGAACATTTCCCTCCAATGTCTAAAGCTATGATGGAGACTCGTTCTGGTTTAACGCGTCGTAAGCTCGATGAAGCGATCACTAAACTTGAAGCTGATGGCCATCAGTTCACAAAGAACAACGCTAATCATTACTCGATTTCATTGACAGAAGCTCACATGTTGATGGACGCGGCAGAAGTGCCGAAGTTCCATGAACGTAAGCAGCACGCTGACAATAAGCCATGGATTATCAACGTACAAAACCAGAAGGGTGGTACGGGTAAATCAATGACAGCAGTTCACTTAGCCGCTTGTTTGTCTCTGAATTTGGATAAGCGCTACCGTATCTGTCTGATTGACTTGGACCCACAGGGCTCTTTGCGTCTGTTCCTAAATCCACAAATTAGTGGGGCAGAGCACGACAGCATCTATTCTGCCGTCGATATCATGTTGGACAATGTGCCTGAAGGCCAAGATGTCGATCTAGAGTTTCTTCGTAAGAACGTACTATTGCCAACTCAGTATCCAAACCTGAAGACAATTTCTGCTTTCCCAGAAGATGCGATGTTTAACGCTGAAGCGTGGCAAAGCCTTTCACAAGATCAGTCACTTGATATTGTTCGTCTGTTAAAAGAGAAGCTTATCGACAAAATCGCCGATGACTTCGATGTGATTATGATTGATACCGGCCCGCACGTTGACCCTCTAGTATGGAATGCAATGTACGCGTCGAACGCACTTCTGATTCCATGTGCAGCTAAGCGTTTGGATTGGGCTTCAACGGTTAACTTCTTCCAGCACTTACCAACGGTTTACGAAATGTTCCCGGATGACTGGAAAGGGCTCGAATTTGTTCGTCTAATGCCAACCATGTTTGAAGACGACAACAAGAAACAGGTGTCAGTTCTGACTGAAATGAACTACCTGTTGAATGACCAAGTAATGATGGCAACCATTCCAAGAAGCCGTGCTTTTGAAACCTGTGCCGACACTTACAGCACGGTTTTCGATCTAACGGTGAGCGACTTTGAGGGCGGTAAGAAAACTCTAGCTGTTGCTCAAGACGCAGTACAAAAAAGTGCTCTAGAATTAGAGCGCGTATTACATAGCAACTGGCCCTCACTTAATCAGGGATAACAACAATGGCAATTAAAACATCTGACTTAAATGCAAAGCTATTTGGTAAAGCAAACAAACGTCGCGTAGCAACACCACAAGAAGCGCAAACAGCGGCAAAAGAGCAGGCTCAAGTGATTGAGCTTTCTGTTGCTGGCGAAGATTTGGTTTCATTTGAATTGGTTCGAATTCCTGCGGCTGAAGTGGCTACTCGAACGGTTGTTTTTGAAGAGAACGCTCGTGAGCAATCTTTCTTAAACGAGCACGCGCTTTCTGATGTTCTTACAACATTGAAAGAACGTGGTCAGCAATACCCAGCGGTTGGTCGTAAGAACAAAGACGGTAAGATTGAAGTTCTTGATGGTAGCCGTCGTCGTATGTCATGTATTTTGGCTGACAAAGAGTTCCTAATCTATGTTGCTGAAAACATTAACGGCGAACACGCTAAGTTCCTATCAGACGTAGCTAACGCTCATAAACCGCTTTCTCTTTACGAGAAGGGCAAAGAGATGCAAGCGAAGCTGGATAAAGGCGAAGCTGAAGATCAGAAAGCACTGGCTAAAATGTTCCAGTGCAGTGAAGCTTTAGTGAGTGGTGCATTGAAAGCAGCCGCTTTGCCACTTGAATTGCTACAAGCTTACCCAAATGTGAGCGACCTTGGTCGTCCAACTATTGTTAAACTGCACAAGCAGTTTGGTGGATTGACGAGTGAACAGCAGCAAACACTGCTGACTAAGTGTGATGCTTCTGAAGGTTTTGTATGGCAGCGTAGCGAAGCTCAAGGCGTAACTCGTCTAACCAAAGACGTGACCGAAACATTGGAAGGTTGGATTCTTGAATTGGCGCCAGCGCCAGCGAAGAAAGCTTCTCCAAAAGTGGAGCTTATTAAGGGCCGCGTATCATACAGCCGCAAGGGTTCAAACTTGGCGTTGAACCTTAAGAAAGTTGATGACGCAACAATGGAAGAAATCCTCGCCTTCGTACAATCGAAGCTCGACTAAGTCGACGACTTTTCATTACTCCTCTAAAGCCGCTTTATGCGGCTTTTTATTTGGCTGTGATAAACTGTGTTTAGATGAATCTGGACGCTAACTATGACAAACCCAACCAACACTTTTCTACATACACTTTCTAATATTGCTCAGCATAACGATCACCGTTACGGCGTGGTCTTTGATGGCGATTTTGATTGGCAAAACTCTGCTGTTTTTACCTTCCTTCAAGATTCAAACACTCCGAGCATCTTCCAGGTTGGCGGTACGCCATTTGAAGGTGTGATTCATGCTCCAGTAAAAAAAGGCCAACAACTGCTTGGTCGTGAGTGCCAAGTTCTTGTTTGTGATTTTAGAGAGCAGTTCGATGCGAATGGTTTTAGTGCCGCGTTGGGTTCGTTAGTTGGTGGTGGGTTGTTGTTGGTGTTGCCGCCAAAAGTTAATGCCTCTGAAGATAGTGAAAGCTTTGGCCAACGTTGGTTAAAACGTCATTTCGATAAACTGGTTTCTGTTTCACAACACAATGAAGCCGGCGATGTAGTTCAAGCAACTCACGCTCTTCCTCAGATGCAAAGCGCCCAAAACGGATTGGATAAATTTGAACAGCAAAACACGGCTGTTGAATTAGTCAAAAAAGTGGTGTCTGGACATCGTAAACGTCCTTTGATTCTCACTGCGGATAGAGGGCGTGGTAAAAGCTCGACATTGGGTATTGCCGCAGCGCAGCTGTTAGTTGAGCGTCACGGTTTTAATATTATTGTTACTGCACCTTCAGTGAAAGCGGTAGAGCCGGTATTTTCTCATGCTGGCCAAGGGTTAGAATCTTGCGAAGTGGTCAACGCTACTCACATTCGCCATCAAGGGGGAAGTTTGAGATTCGTCGCGCCAGATGAATTACTTAAATCCAAGCCCGATTGTGACCTTCTATTTGTTGACGAAGCGGCTACAATTCCAATTCCGATGCTTAAATCCATGGTCGACATCTATCACCGTATGGTTTTTTCGACCACGGTACACGGTTACGAAGGCAGTGGACGAGGGTTCGGTATTAAGTTTGAGTCTTGGCTTTCTGAGCATCGTCCGGGGTGGAAAGGCTTTAAGCTCGAACAACCGATTCGTTGGAATAGCAACGATCCGCTAGAAGCTTGGTTGTTTGATTGCTTCCTACTTGGTAATGACGCATCAGTCACTGAATCGGCGGTTGATGAAATCGAAGGCTTTTCTGCTGACGCAATCAACCAATTAAACTTGGGCGAGTTATCAAAATCAGAATGCTTGGCTAATCCTGAGCAGCTACAACAATGTTTTTCTCTTCTCGTGGATGCGCACTATCAGACCTCGCCAAATGACTTAATGCAATTTCTCAACAATCCAGCAATCCGTTTATACGCCGCTTGGCAGCAAGATAAATGTTTAGGTTGTATGTTAGTGACGGAAGAGGGTGGTTTGGACAGCGAGTTGATTACTCAAATTCAACTTGGAAAACGCAGGCCTCAAGGTCACCTTGCCTCTGTATTACTGGCAAACCAATTTGGCTGTACTCAGGCGGCGACCAGTCGGTGCCTTCGAGTTATGCGCATTGCTGTTTCAGCACGTCATCAAGGTTTGGGTATTGGCCGTTGGATGTTGGCTCAGTTATCACAGCAAACCAGCCAAGCAGATTATCTGGCGACAAGCTTTGGCGCGACCAGCGAATTGATTTCTTTTTGGCGTGGTAGTGAATTTGAAGCTGTGCACATCGGCCACCAGCGAGATCAGGCCAGTGGCTGTCACTCGGTTCTGATGGTTAAGGCGCTTAACTCAAACTCTCAAGGCTGGATAAACCAAGTTCAAAATCACTTCGAGCGTAGCTACTGTTTTCTTGTTTCAGGTTCTTTGGTTTCACTTGAAACCGATATGGTGCGAGCTCTGCTGCCAAAGAGTGTTCACACCGTTAGTGAGTTTGAAACTCAGTTAGTTAGAAATTACGTGAACGGTGGCAACAGTTATGATGCGATCAGCTTCAGCGTACTGAACTTGATTCTACTCAGTAACGATCGAAACATAGGTATTTCTGACTTACTCATCGCAAAGGTTGTTCAGCAGAAAGAGTGGGGGACTTGTGTTGAACAGTTTAATCTTGTTGGTCGTAAACAAGCAGAGATTCAGTTTCGTAAAGATGTCGATGTTTTGCTAGCAAATTTACAGTGTAAATAGGCTAGCCATCATTTAAATAGACTGACCGCTACAAATTAGATTTACAGTGTAAATTAGAATCTTGGATTTACACTGTAAACTGAAGCTCCATATTCAAATCCGTTTTTACCCTGATTATCTGTTACATCACTTCTGTTTCATCTCTCCACTACAGCCTTTAATCTTCTAAAGCTATTCGCCTTTACTATCTAGCCCTACATCGAATCAACATTCAATCGCACGAAATATTCTGAAAAAATTTTCCTATGTATTTGTAAAGGCGAAGCAGATCATAAAATGTGTAAGTCTTATTTATGAGTCATGTTTGCAGAATCGAAAGTAAGTGATGTGACGCTGATTATTCTAATAATGTGATACTCAGCGCAGAATGAATTATATAGACTGAATAACAACTGAGTCATTAGGGATACTCAATTCGAATGTGGGATAACATCGTTACATTGTCGGAAGACAAGCAACAAGTAATGGCATGTCTGCCAACCGGGATTGTGGTTGACGCAAGCTTTGATAACAAGACGCTGCCACCAACCTTGGAAGCTTTGAATGCATCAAACTATTTTCTTTTCGAAGAAGAGGTGTTGCGTTTCGTTACTCTTGCTAAAGAAGGTAAGGGTGAAGCTTATGAAGGAATCTTGATTGCTGAAGTTCGAAATGCCACTGTTGCGGTCGAACTGTCTGATGATGAGATGTTGGCGAGTCTCGTGGTCACTGGTCCCTACAATGGACACCCACTGCGTGGTAGCGACATCATTCAGTGCTTATCTCTAGCTCAAATAACAAAAGGAATAAATAAGTTAGCGCTCAGAAAAGTTCTGATGATGAGTAGCAAACTTAAGCCCGGGGAAAAGTTTACTCAGCCCGTCGCTAAAGGGACACAACCAGTAAAAGGTAAGGATGCTAAGTTTGCCGCTTTGGTTGAAGATATTACTCGCCAAGTCTTGAAGCCTCGCAGCAAAGACGAAGGCAAGATTGATATGCGAGACTTGGGACAAACCATTACCGTTGGTCAAAATGATCACTTAATGAAACGTACCCCCGCTACCAAAGGTATCGCTGGCTTTACCGTTCAAGGCCGAATTATCCCACCGCTTCCTGGGCAAGACAGTTTAATCAAGCCAGGAAAGGGCACCTACATCTCCCCTGACGATCCCAATTTACTACTCGCCTCACACCCTGGATTGCCCATCATTAAAGATCGAACCATCGAAGTGGATGACGCCTTATGTGTCAGCAACGTCGATGTCTCAACTGGGCATGTTAAATTTAAAGGTAATGTCTTCGTCTCTGGCAACATCGAGCCGGGGATGATCGTCAAGGCGACCGGAAGTGTTACGGTTGGTGGCTTTATCGAATCGGCCGAAGTTCAAGCCCAGGGGGATATCAAAGTCGCCAAAGGCATTATCGGCCATACGACTAAAGAGGGGGAGCCAAAAAGTTGTAAGGTATTCAGTAAAGGCTCTATCACAGCAAGCTACGCACAGAATGCTGAGCTACAAACGGCCAACGACCTTAGACTTGGTGTGCACAGTATGAGTAATGACATTCGCTGTGGTAACAACCTTATCGTGATGGACAGTTTGAAAAAACACGGCACGCTCAGCGGTGGTGAAGCCAAAGTCGGCGGGAAAGTAGAATGTGTCTTCTTAGGTGTTGAGGGAGACACCGCAACTAAAGTACATGGCTTTGCGCGCTACGATGGTTACCGACAAAAGCTAGCCGAGCTGAAGGAAGCTTATAAACACACTCAAGAGCAAACCATGGGTGTGATTCGCCAAGAGTTAGAATTTAAGAAGCGCCCTAAAACCGAGAGAAGCGAAGAGCAAGCCCTAGAAATTGAGCAGCAACGTGAGAAGAATAATCTCGCAATTGAAAACACAAAGTCTCAGCTAGATACACTCGAAGCGGAGTTTGCAACCAACCTTGCTGAATGCACTGTAGAGGTACACGAAAAAGTGTATACCCGAGTGACGATTCAATTTGGTGATGAGACAGTCACAACCAAGCGAACCCACGGCGGAAGTGTTTTCTCATTCAACCAATACGAGATCCAATGTTCATTCAAGATGGAGCAAGAGGATATTGCTTTGTAGACTTTTGTGCTGAACACAAAGTTACGTATGGTTAAGGTGCCGATACTGACAAATAAAAAAGGGGAGCTGATGCTCCCCCTTTTGGTTTCTACTGATAATTATTTATTTAGGTGGCTTGAGCGCTCTAACTAACGGCTCTCACTCGGCCTTGTTTAAGGTCTGAAAGAACCTGTGCTTTAGGACCATCTGCAATGATGCAGCCTTTCTCCATTACGATCACTCGATCGACAATATCCAACATCGACGTTTTGTGTGTAATCAGAATTAACGTCTCGCTTGGTAGCAATTGGTTAAGTTGGTGTTTGATGTGCATCTCTGAACGGTTATCCATAGCACTGGTCGGCTCATCCATCAACAACACTGGCGGACGGCCAAGGAAGGCTCTAGCAATGGCAATTGACTGACGTTGTCCACCAGACAGCAAGGCACCACCTTCACCCACTTGGCGTTCCAAACCTGCAGGATCTTGTTGAGTAAACGCGGTTACCCCTGCACGGTTTGCTGCATCCATCACGTCACGGTCATCCACCAAAGGACGACCTAAAGTAATGTTGTCTCTTACTGAACCGTAGAACAGGTTACTGTCTTGCGGAACACAACCTATATTGCGTCGTACGTCGACATGATGCAGTTGCTCCATATCCGTGTCATCAATACGTACATGGCCTTCTGTGGGCTTGTACAGGCCCATAATCAGACGTTCTAGTGTGGTTTTACCTGAACCAATACGACCAATGATTGCTACTTTCTCACCAGGACTAATATTGAGGGTTAAGTCTCTAATTGAAGCCACTGGTGAATCTGGGTAGTGGAACGTCACTTTATCTAGCGCGATATGGCCCTGAATAATCGGACGGTGAATGTAGCGTTTACCTTCTTCTTGTTCATCAGGCATCGACATCACTTGCTCAATCAGAGTCATTGATGACTTTGCTTGGTTGTAACGAGTCGAAAGCAAAGACAGCTGAACAAGCGGGCCAATCGCTCGGCCGCTCAACATGGTTGCAGCGATCAAGCCACCCATCGTAAGTTCACCTTCTGCAATTAGATACACGCCAAAGATGATCATACCAACGTTAGTACTTTGCTGAACAAAGCCGGCGGTGTTTTGGATGCTGTCAGTGATGCGTCGACTTTTGATATTCCAATTCGCCATGTGAGCAACGGCTTCTTCCCAACGGAATTGGAATTGGCTTTGCGCACTGAACAGCTTAACCGTCTCTAACCCTGCCAAACTCTCGATTAAGTTCGCGTACTTCTGCGAAGCAAGACGAGAGCCTTCCTCAATGGTACGGCGCAGTGGACCTTGGATTAGCAATGCATAGACGATCAAAATGACCACGCCAGCAACGGGAACAAACACAAGGTTTCCAGCCATTAACCAAATTAGCGCTAAGAACATCAGTGCGAAGGGGAGGTCGATTAACGAGCCAATGGTTGCAGAGGTAAAGAATTCACGAATGGATTCGAACTCTTGCAAGTTTTTAGCGAAAGCACCGACAGAAGCAGGCTTCGCTTCCATACGAATCCCCAGTACTTTACTGAACAGTTTGGAGGAAATGAGAATATCGGATTTCTTACCGGCAACGTCAATGAAGTAGCTGCGCATCAATTTGAGCAGCAAATCGAATAGGAACACGACAAAGATACCACTTGCCAGCACCCACAAGGTTTCAAAGGCGAGGTTGGGAACTACCTTGTCGTACACCAAGCGTGTAAACATCGGCGCGGCAATCGCGAAGATGTTGATAAGAATGGAGGCAATCAACACATCTCGGTAGATGTTTTTAGATTCCCAAATCGTGCTCCAAAACCAATGCCCTTTACGTGTTTTTAGAACTTCTGGTGAACGTTCATCATAACGGAACTGTTTCTTTACCAAGAAGTAGCGGCCGATGAATTGTTCTTTCAGCTCTTCGACAGGAATGATGATTGGCACCATTCCGCTTTCCGCAGTAATGATTTCCGCTTCTTGCTTCTCTAAATCGATACTGTTGAGAACGCACGCCTCACCTTGTTTAAGTAGTAAGACCGCAGGCAGTATCAGGTGAGGAATCTTTTCTAAGTCGGAACGGTTTTCTTTTGCCACTAATCCTGCTCGTTCAGCAGAGCGTGGGAATAGGAAAGGGGTTAGCTTTCCATCGGATAGTGGTAGCCCATTGATCAACGCTTCGGGCGAGTTAGCTAACCCGTAATACCGGCTAACGTAGATCAGTGAGTTCAATAGTGGATCTTGCATGTGATATAACCCTTACAACTATTTATCAACAATGAAGCCTTGGAACACTTCTACGTAGTTATCAGACAGAATATCTAGCTGAGTCTGAGTTTCTATTCGAGACGCGATGGTGGTGACGCCTAGGTTGTGAGCGGTTCTAGAGATCGACGTTAAGGTAAACTTCTGTTTTTCGTCATCAAGGTTATGTGTGAACAGGTAATCTAGCTTCACATAGCTTGGACGGTATTCGTTGATGTAATCCAGTGATTGGAAGTTACGTCCGTAGTTATCGACACCAAACACCGCTTCAGCGTTGCGAATGGTGTTACACAAAAGTGCCGTGTAGTGCGGAACGTTGATGAAGCAGTTTTCTGGAATCTCAAAGTGCAACAGGTGAGCGATTGAAGCATTCTGTTCAAGCGTCTTACCGATCCAACGGATGAAGCTTGGTTGAGATATACTGCTTGGCGAGAGATTAATAGCGACTGGGCTGGTTACTTCTTTTGCATTGAGCTTTTCAACCATCTTCTCAATAACGTATTGGTCGAGAATGTGGCTCATTTCAAGCTGTTCTAGCGCGTATAGATACTGGTTAGCACCGTAACGCACGCCATCTTTTTCAATCGCAGAGAACACCTCTTGGTGATACGTTTTACCAAAGGCATTGTTTGCAGCCTGCAAACGGAAGGTAATGAGGTCGTTGATGATCGCTTCTTCAACCAACATACGCCATTGTTGTTTGCCCATCACTGCGCCGTGATCGTCTGCGGTTACGTAGCCGTAAGCAAGTTCTCGATTCGCCTTGGCACTTGAGAGTGCGTTATCCACCAGCGACATGATTTCAGTACTGGTTTTACGCTTGTTGCTGTAGGTCACACCAAGAGCAATATGTGGATTCGCAGTGCCTGTTGGGTCTGAACCTAGGCTCTGGATACAGTTTACGATGCTGCTCGCGACAAGTTTCAGTTCGCTCTCATCAATGTTTGGCATGATGAAACCGAACTCGTCACTAGAAATACGAGCGATGGTGATATCTGGAGATGAAATTGAAGCTTGCAGCTGTTCAGCCAGTTGATGAACCAAGGCATCACCTTCTTGATAGCCTTTTTCATCGTACTCTTCACTGATAAACTCCGCTTTAAGTACCGCTAAACCACCTAAGCTCGACTCCTCTAACCATTGAGTTAACTGAGACATGTAGTAAGCACGGTTACCTAGCTGAGATACAGGGTCGATATATGCTCTTTCACGTAACTTCTGAGCTTCTTTCGCTTGGTTTTTAAATGCCAGTTCAACTTGAGTCGACATGTGGTTGATACCATCGACAACCAAGGTGAGATCTTTTGTCTTTGGACGAGCCAGAGGTTCGCCAAACTGATTCTTGGCGATCTGATCCATCTTGGTAATGATCAACGAGAGCGGGCGTAAAGCGCGCTTAAGGATCCAAGAGATAGACACCAAACCGAGCAAGAAGATCGTGCCAAATATGCTCAGTAAGCGGATGAATGCTTGCCAAAGTTGATCGTAGGCAGGGCCTGGGTGACTTACGATCTCGACCTCGGCCAATTGCATCCAGCCACTGGTGATCACGCGGCGGTCATGAACAGGCTCGAACAGGTTTAGGTTGGTAAACCACTCTGGTACGCCAGTTGGCTTTACAGGGTATGAGCGGAGAATGTCTTCACCGCTATCGAGAAAGATCAATCGAACGACTGAGTAAGAACTGCCATCAAACAGGGCGTTGATAACAGACTCCACTGCCACCTTGTCCTTTTCTTCTAGGTAAGGGGCGAGAGCCAGTCCAACAGTATTAATGGTATTACTTACCTCAGAGCGTTGCTGCTCCTCTAAGTATCCACGGGTGGTATTGAATTCGATCATAAAAACTGACGTCATCAGCAGTATGAACACTGCAACCATCCCGACCACAAGCTGTTTATATAAAGTCATTGTACCTACTCATCGTAATTGATAATGGGTTTGTTTAATTTTAGAGAGCGCTCACGTGAACGTAAGTCGTTCCATAAGCTCAATCTTGAAGATTTCCCTGCCAACTTGCCGCTGCCTGCTGCCGACTTGATCAACCAAAGGTTTTTACCGTTAAAACTGTAAATTGGTCTTAGATCTGGGCGTTTGGAACCGCGTTTAATTTCAGGGTTTAAGTTGTCCAAAATTAGTGGTTCTGCACTCGGTGTTGAGTAGTACGCCAACACCATGTGGAACTGGTTTAGCTCCAGTGCTTTTACGTACACTAATCGTAATTTCTTATCTGGGACGCCCAGTTCAAGCAAAGAGAAGTATTTTGCGATTGTGAAGTCTTCACAATCACCGGCGTTGCTGCCTAAAAATTCCAGTGGTGTTGCCCAGTAATCATTCTTTCCCCACAGTATGTTGTCATCGACAAAGTACATCTGGTTGAAGAACTGGTTCACCGACCTGAGCTTCTCTTTTTCACTTAATCCGTCGTATGACGTCATATTTGAGCGCCATGTTGCCACTCGCTTTCCGGCTCTATCGCCGTAGGTTTTGGTCACTGCATCTATCCACCGTTGGTCGCTCTTGTTGAGCGCCACAGAGGTGAAAGAGGTGAGGACCAGCAGCAATAGCGAAATCCGAGACTTCATAGCCTCTGCTCTTGTCTATTTGCTGTGTATTGAAAGGCGTTATCAAACATCAAACGTCCTTACTCTTTTAGTGCATTGTTTTGAGCGCTTAATAGTGGCTTCAACATGTACTCAAGCACGGTTCTTTTACCCGTGATGATATCGACAGAGGCGGTCATACCTGGAATGATTGGCAACTCTTCGTTCTGTCCAAAATTGTGTTTTTCGGTGCGCACGCGCACGATATAGAAGCTATTGCCTTCTTCATCTTGAGTGGTATCGGCACTGATGTGCTCTAACACGCCTTCTAGACCACCGTACTTAGTGAAGTCATAAGCACTGAATTTAACGATGGCAGTCAATTCTGGGCGTAGGAACGCGATATCTTGCGGGGCGATTTTCGCTTCAACCAATAGAGAGTCTTCTGTTGGTACAATCTCAACGATGTCCATACCCGGTTGGATAACCCCGCCGACAGTATTAATACCTAATGTTTTAACGGTGCCTGTTACAGGAGAAACCACCACGGTACGGTTTACTCTGTCTTCTAGGCCAACGGCAGATTCGGTCATTGCAGAGAGCTTGTCTTGGGCTTGATTGAGTTTTTCTTGTTGTTCGGAGCGGAAGTTCAGTGCGGCGTCAATACGGCTGAGCATGGATTCTTTGATTGCTGAGCGTAAAAGAGGAATTTTTAGCTCGCTCGAAGTCATTTCTCGGCGAGTGTCGTTCACTTGTCTTTGCAGTTTAAGTAATTCAATTCGTGGTACCACCCCTTCATCGGCGAGAGGTTTGGTGATATCCAGTTCTTGGCGAGCAAACTGGTAGCTCTGTTTTAGGTTTCGAACACGCGCTTTAATCTCAACTAGGTCTTGCTGTTTCTGTTCAACTTGTTGATCAAAAACGGAAAGCTGGTTTCTCAGATTATTGAGATCTTGACGGTATTCTGCTTTTTGACGATTAACCAGTTGAGGTTGAAGTTCATAGAATTTAGGTGGGAACGCAAGCTTGCCATAATCGAGAGTGACACTTTTCTTCCATTCTTTTTCAGAGAATTCTTCATTGATGACAACACTGGTCAGGGAAGCGGAAAGCATTAACACGTTGGCGGTCAAGTTCGCGACTTGTTGTTCACGTTCGCGGAAGTCAGAACGGAATCGTGTGTCATCGATTAACAGCAGTTGTTGACCTTTTTGAACGCGTTGGCCTTCTTTAACTAAGATTTCTTTAACCAAGCCACCTTCAAGGTTTTGTACCACTTGGATCTGAGAGGAGGGGATCACTTTGCCTTGGCCAACGGTAACTTTGTCGATCTCTGCCCATGCAGACCACCCAATAGCAGCAATAAAAAACAGAACGATCACCCACAACATAATTCGCGCACTGGTGGGCGTATTGAGGAGTAGTGCCGCTGTTTTATCATCGACATACTCAAGCTCGGTTTCGTTCAATTTGCTGAAATTTTTCTGACTCATAACAGTCCTTGTTCGCTAAATAAAAGTGCAAGCCTATTGAGTGTATTCTTACTTTTGATAAATGTTAAGATTTTGCTCATTTAAATCTTTGAATTTATATATTTTTTAAGACCTATCGGTTCTTGAAATCCGTTTTATCGAGTTGGTGCTTTCTTAGTTTGTCATACAGTGTTTTTCTCGATACCTGCAGCTCTTGTTGTACCTCTTTTAAACGACCTTGATGGCGATGTAGTGCCTCAATCAAGATAATTTGTTCAAAGCTATCGGTGCGTTGGTTTAACGACTGTTGTTGCTCTTCAATGCTCATATCGAGTTCATTTTGCTCATCAGTATCGCTGTCGAGCGACGGCTGCTTAATTTGAGTCAGCACTCTGAGTTCAGCATGTTGGCGAAGCTGACGAATGTTCTCCGTCCAATGCGTTGCAATGAGTCGCTGAATCTCTTTTTCTGTAATGACGGGTGGCGGCAGTTGATAGCGACTGGCTGCACCACGAGCAAAGTGTTTGAACAAAGAGCCAATATCTTCCGTTCTTTGCGCCAAGGGTAGTAAATTAAATCGGCGCAGTTCACCTGTAATTGTAGTAGGAACTACTGTAGTTGCGATAATGATACAAGTTGCATTGGTCTTGCATGAGTTTTCACGAAGTAGAGTAGGTTTTAGGTTCGCTAACCACAGCCATTGATCCTGAGTTAGTGCTTCTGTCTCATGGATATAGAGTGTTCCACCTTGATGCTTCAAGAACAGTTGCAAAATAAACTGATGGAATGTCGCTTCGTCACTGCGTGGCAAATTAAACGCAGCGACAGGGCAAAGCTCCGCGGTTTGATGACTGTGTAAATCATGGGTGTATTGTGCTGTGACCCTTTTCCCCGTCCCTAAATCACCAACAAATAATAGAAGTGGGTTAGTTTTGGTATCTAGGGTGATCAATTCTCGGCGTAATGCCTGCATTGATGGTGATTGACCAATCAGTTTCGGGCCAACCTGATTTTGCATTGCCAACTCTTTACGCAGTAGGTTGTTCTCTTCAACCAGTGCGAGCTTATCCGCCGCTTTTTTAACGGCAGTGAGTAGGGCATCGACCACAAATGGCTTTTCCAGAAAATCGTAAGCGCCGGCTTTCATCGAGGACACCGCGGTTTGCACGTCACCATGTCCGGTAAGTACGATGACCTGAAAATGAGGATTTTGGCTCAGTAACTTTTGCGTCAATTGAATGCCATCCATCACCGGCATGTGAATATCGGTGACGACAATTCCGGCTTGCGTGGTATCTATTTTCTTTAATGCCTCAATAGCATTGGGAAAGCAGACAATATCGATGCCTTCAATGAGCATGGCTTGTTCTACGGAGTCTCGAATGGCGGGTTCATCGTCGACAAAATAGAGTTTAGGCATAGAGTGCAAAAGTCGAGTCCTTAGCTGTAGGTGAGATTAGCAGTAATGTGAAATTCGTTTTCCGTTAACAATAACAACGGCGTGTTAGCCCTTATCGTTATATAACGGGATGTTTAGCGAGAATACCATGCCTGAAGGCTCTAATCGGTTCGCGCTGATCGTGCCGTGATACGCTTCAATAATCCGTTTCGATATTGAAAGCCCTAGCCCTAAGCCTTCCGGTTTGGTGGTAAAAAACGGGTCGAACAGCTGTTCTAGTTTGTCATCTGGCATGCCAATTCCGTTATCCCAAATGATCAGCTGACAAGAGTTGTGATGAAGTTGCCATTCGATGCCTATCTGTGGGCTAGCCTGTTGGTCAACGCTTTCCAGGTTTTGTTGCTCCTGCAAGATTTTCTGTTCAAGAACTTGTTGTTGCAGCGCTTGAATCGCGTTGTGAATCAGGTTCACTAGTACTTGTTCGAGTTCGGTTGGATGAATCGCAATATTGATGTCATCTGGCACCGTGCTTAGCCTTAGCGTAATGCCTTGCTTGATCATCAGCGCACTGAGAATGCTAGTGGCGTTATTGACCGCTTGATGCAGGTTCGCCACATGATGTTCTTGTTTGGTGACCTTGCGAGTAAAGACTTTGAGTCGCGCGATGATGTCGGTAATGGTGTTGTTGAGGCCAATCATTTTCTCAAGATTGCTTTTCACTAAATCGGTTCGTTCCATTTCCAGTAGCTTTAAGCTGTTTTCACTGTAGGTTCGCAGTGCTGCAAGCGGTTGGTTGATTTCGTGGTTAATGCTGGCTGACAGCTCACCGAGTACCGCTAATTTCGCGGTTTGTGTCAGCTCTTGCTCTGTCTGTTTCAACTTGGATTGCGACTCTTGGTATTGAAAAAGGGTTTGTTGCAGCTGTTGATTGGATTGCTTCAAGTAGTGGGTACGTTTATCTACGGTTTGTTCTAGGTTTTGGTTGAGTCGGGTCAACGCCACTTTCGCGAGATAAGTCTGGCGCCACGACCAAGCGATGAGCATCACCAAGCTGTAAATCACTACGAAGATGACATCGATCTGAAAGATTTTAATAAGTTCAGCTCTGGTCTCTTTTAGGGCGACGACTTGGTACTGGTTGTTGCTGATGGTAGCGGGGTAAAGATTAAAAGCACCAAGCTTGAATAACTGGTTGGCGGTGAGCTCTTTTCGGATTTCATTGGATTGAAGGTTGCTAGATTGATTGGCGTTGCTAGCTTCTGACTGAGATCTTGAAGAACGAAAGGCTTCGATGATCGAAATTTCGCTTTGACCGTATTGGCGTTGAAGTGCGATATCCGTTTGTTGTTGCTGCGTTAATGGCAACAGTGAATGATAAAGCCATGGAGCTTGGCTTGATAGAAAGACCACTTGGTTCGAGTCGAGTACTACGATCTCAAAGTCGTCGCTGGTCAGGATGTTTTCGAGGTTTTCTAAACTCACTTTTACGGTGATAACCCCCACAATGTGATTCTCAACATACAGCGGTGAAGACAGAAAATAACCGCGTACGTTCGAACGAGCGCCTAGCGCGACATATTGTGTGTTGTTACCTTGAATGGCAGAAGCAAAGTAGGGACGAAACGAGAAGTTCTCACCTACAAAGGTACGAGGCTTTTGGTAATTACTGGAAGCGACCACAGTACCGCTCGGGTCATGAATATAGATGGTGTCGGCTTGGCTTTGATTCGACCATTCAAACAGCAATTGATTGAGCTGCGCAGCGGAAATCTTGTTTGCTCGTTGTGATGAGTCAAAATAAGAGAGCAAGCGCGGGTCATGACTGAGCAAATCCGGGATCTGTTTGAATTTATCCAGTTCAGAATCGATTTGTAGATTGGCTTTATTCGCCGCTTCATCGAGTTGCTGAGTGACGATTTTTTCTTGGAATTGTACTGCCATAAAGTGGGTTGCGGTCAGCCCTGCAGCTCCCAATAACAATGAGAATAAAACAAAGGACGTCATTAGGTTAGGCAGTATTTTGGTCACTCGGATCTCAGCTTGTCATCGGTTTGTATAAAGATTATCAATATGATGGAGAGAGTACCGAGATCTTGTTAACACAGAGCACCTTCTGTGAGACAAAACCATGGCTTAGACTTGTGTTTCAAAGGATTACGGCGCAAAATCACAAAAAAATTAAAAGGAGCAACCAAATGGAACTGACAGATATTCGTCGCGAATACGCTAAGGGTGGATTGAGACGTAAAGACTTGGCCGCAGACCCGATTGAGCAATTCAACCTATGGCTAGAGCAAGCCATTGAAGCGAAGTTGACGGACCCTACTGCCATGACAGTTGCTACGGTTGATGAAAATGGTCAGCCATTCCAACGCATTGTTCTGCTGAAGAATGTGGATAAAGACGGTTTCGTTTTTTACACCAACCTAGGTAGCCGTAAAGCGCACCAGCTTGAGCACAACAGCAAAATCAGTTTGCACTTTCCTTGGCATCCACTTGAGCGACAAGTTCATATTACGGGCACGGCTGAAAAGCTGACGGCTATGGAAAATATGAAGTACTTCTCGTCACGTCCAAAAGAGAGCCAATTGGCCGCGATTGCAAGTAAGCAGAGTAGCCGCATCTCAGCGCGTGGGATTTTAGAAGGTAAGTATCTAGAGCTTAAACAGAAGTTTGCCAAAGGCGAGATTCCCGTGCCTTCTTTCTGGGGTGGCTTCCGAGTTCGTGTTGATAGCATTGAGTTCTGGCAGGGTGGTGAACACCGCTTGCACGACCGTTTCTTGTTCTCTCGCCAAGACAACAGTTGGGATATTGATCGTCTAGCGCCTTAGGCTGCTTGATCGCTTAGCTGCTTAACAGATCCAAAAGTGCCGTTGATTAGACTGATCAAATCAACGGCATTTTTTTGTCTGGATTTTCAGCTGAACAGTCAATCAGTCACTGTGCAGAACAACGGAGATCTGTTTTTTGAGCAGAGTTTCTGGGATCACTGAGCCCAATCCTGAATCCAACGCATACTCAATCAATTGGCTTTTACTGCGTGCATCAAACTTCTGTTTCAATCTAGCGACATGACCTTCGACCGTTTTGATTGAAATGTTTAACGTCGACGCTATGTACTGTGGTTTCTTGCCGAAAAGCAGTAAGAACAGCACCTCTGATTCTCTCGAAGTCAGCCGCTTTTGCAGTTTAGACACACGCGGCTCTGACCCCGCAAGCGATGCCTGATTGCCTTTTGTTCCTGTGGCCTGACAAACCCAATGACCAACCTCTAAGATCGCGGTATCGGTAAGCTCTTGGCCATAGAAGATGGTGCCTTGGACGTTGTCGTCATCATCAAGCCAAGGGGTTTTGGTAAAGATATGGGCGTGCCAGCGTCCGTCTGGATAGGGGTGAATATCGAGAATCTTAAGGGTACTGCGTGTATCCATTACATGTTTGTCTTGAGCCCTGAAATCTTGTGCGCACTCAGTGGTTTGACTGGGCATGTCGAAGTCGGTCAAGCCAGTACAAGTCTCATTGGGTTTTAAGCCAATCAATTGGTTGTAAGCAAGGTTGGCATACACGAAGACCGAGTCAGTATCTTTGCAGCCCCAGCAGCCTGGAAGTTGTTCGAATAAAGAACGGTGTATGGAATTGAGTGGATCTGGCAAGGTTTTATCTCGTGTGTTGCGATGTTGCAATAATATCAGTTTCTTATAGCGCTGCAATGGCAATTAGAGTACGAAAAATAAGGGGGGACTGACAGTTAAACGGACTGCTGACTAACTGTGTCAATCACGGAGAATCGATGGGCATAAAGGGTGATAATCAGGCAAAAAAAAGGTTCATCGCGGCTTTCCGGGGAAAGCCGCTTTTATCTTCAAGAAGAAGTAGTCGGTATCTCGATACCCATACCCCATTCGCTTGATTAGCTTTATCTTGTTGTTTATCCCTTCTAGGGTGCAGGTGTTTAGCGGATAACTTGCCG
>NZ_JBFSTZ010000038.1:0-37397 GCF_041467155.1 Vibrio sp. 10N.247.310.23
GAGCGCAACCTTGCCAAGGTTGAGGTCATCGGTTCGAACCCGATGTATCGCTCCAGCTTTCTTCTAAAAAAGCTAATAAGTACTTTAAACCTCTGTGTTTAAAGGCGACCACAAAGGTCACGCTCTTTCTTTAATGCTGCGAAGCATAATCCCCCCAAAAAAGCAAATAATCCTCCATCATGGTGGATATTTTTTTGTCTTAAATTTTTCTTAGCAACTGGAATGCTAGTAAATATCAGGTCTCTGAAGCAGACACTTGAGGTTTTTCACATCTATAAACAGACTTATCCACAAAATGTTAGGTGTGGATAACTTGGTTGATAAAGTTGTTTCAGGCTTAATTCTTTACCTATCCCTAAAAGATCTTTCTTGTTTTCAATATATTAGATGAATTGCAGCGATCGTAACTTGTTGTTTTTTATCAAGTTGGATGCCTATCTTGGATTTAATAAAAGATCGTTAACTTGTTGTTTTTTGATCTTAATCATTTATCGGTACTGTGTTTAACTTTGCTCGGGTGTCGGAAGTTTACGAGAGTTCTGAATTTTTTCCACATTGTTAGAATTGAGAACAAGGTCAAACATTGTTCTAAAATTATGTGCAACGAGTTGTCTTAAATGTTGGACTGTTAGTGGGGGCTCGCTTGCCATATATTGGTATATAAAGCGTTAAGCGTCTCTTGGTAGTCCTTTCTCTACTATACGTATCAGTCTGTGCTTTTTGGTGGAGATTTTGCTGTTACTTTTTTGCACACAGCTATTTTTCTGCGTAGAGCTATCTTCTTGCGCACTGCTAGCGTTGGGTAACTGCTGTAGTTGTTTATTCAAAGCCCACTCAATATGCACATCAAGCATTTCGTTTTTGCCTTGATGAGACTCCAGGGTTTCAATAATGCGTTGTTGAAATGGTGCATTGCCCATCGCAACAAAGATATTGCGTAACCACTGGGTGTGGCCGATACGTCTGATTGCTGAGCCTTCCATTTTCTTTAGGAAGGTTGCTTCGTCCCAACTTGAAAGTGAAACCAGATCGGCTTCTTGGAAATCTTCTCTGCGGTGAAAGTCGGTTTGTTCTGTAAGTTCGGCATGACGGTTCCATGGGCAAACTAACTGACAATCATCACAACCGTAAATACGGTTACCAATGGCATCTCTATACTCTTCAGGGATCACACCATCATATTCAATGGTTAAGTACGAGATACATTTGCGAGCATCCACTACGCCATCAGCAATAATGGCACCCGTTGGGCAAGAAGTGATACATGCGGTGCATTTGCCGCACTCATCAACACTGGGTTCATCCGTGGGAAGAGGGATGTTAACTAACAGCTCCCCTAGAAAGAACCAAGAGCCAGCGTCTTTATCAAGAATTAATGAGTGTTTACCTGTCCAGCCCAACCCTGCTTTTTGAGCGAGTGGTCTTTCCAAAATGGGCGCTGAATCGACGAAAGGGCGTGAGTCTAAACCCTCGACCTCTTTTTCAATTCTTTGTCCTAGCTTTTTCAACTGGTTACGGAACAATTTGTGATAGTCGCGGCCTAAAGAATAGCGGCTGATGTAGCCTTGAGTGGTATCGCTTAGGTTAGAGGCGAACTGAGCTTCTGGTGGTAGGTAGTTCATTCGAGCGCTGATCACTCGAATTGTGCCTGGGTGAAGTTCATCAGGACGTGCACGCATCATCCCATGTCGAGCCATCCAATCCATTTCGCCGTGGTTGCCTGCATCTAGCCATGCTTGAAGAGGGGCTTCGTGTTCACTTAAATCAACATCGCAGATGCCAACTTTTTGAAAGCCCAGCTCTTTTCCCCAGATTTTAATTTTTTCAGCAAGATGGTCTAGATTCATGGCTTATTTCTTATTTTCTCTGTTTTACAATTAGAGATAAGGCTAATTAAAATTAGGTTCGGCAAAAATGGGGGCGGATCTTAACGGATCTTAGTGGTGTTGACCAGAACAGACGCGTTTTGAGCAGTATTTTTCATAGAACTTACACTTGAGTGCTTGTCTCCCAAAAGCATCACGGTTTACTATTCTTGTTCTTTTGATTTTTATATAGTCAACGATCGATTTTTAGAGAACGTATTCATGAGCACGAAACAATTTACTTTGAAAGATGAACAAGCAACGATTCAATTAGGAACGGAGCTTTCTAATCTTTGCTCACAGCAGACGACTATTTATCTGCATGGTGATCTTGGCGCAGGCAAAACGACCTTTAGTCGTGGCTTTGTAAAAGCGCTTGGCCATCAAGGAAATGTAAAGAGCCCAACGTATACTCTAGTTGAACCTTATCAACTTGCAGATTGGCAGGTGTACCACTTTGACCTTTATCGCCTAGCCGATCCTGAAGAGTTAGAGTTTATGGGAATTCGTGACTACTTTACTCCGGATGCTATCTGTTTGGTTGAATGGCCTGAGAAAGGTTATGGGATGCTACCAGAAGCCGATTTGGATATTGATATTCGTTACCAAGACGATCACCGTATTGTTTCTTTAACCGCTAATAGTGAATACGGACAGCGCTTACTTAGTCAGTTGGAGTTATGTTGATTTCTAAACGCCTTATTTCAACAGTGGCCATGATGGCTGCTGTTTTTTCTATACTGTTTTCTTCACTTGTTTCTGCAAACTCACTGAAAAGTTTAAGGGTTTGGCCTTCTCCAGAAGAAACTCGTGTGGTTATCGACTTAAAATCAGAAGCGGACTTTAGCTATTTCACCCTGAGTAGCCCGAGTCGCTTAGTGGTTGATTTAAAAAATACCAGTCTTGCGACTAAGTTACCGGTCGAGGTGAAAGACAGCCCTGTTCTATCTAAGATTCGTAAGAGCTCACCGCCAGACAAAAACACCTATCGCTTGGTTTTTGAGTTAAAGAAGTCGTCTAAAGCAGAATTATTCAAACTGAGCCCGACCCCAGGTGGTCAGTATGGACACCGTTTGGTGATCGACTTACCTCATGGTGCGGCAAGTAAAGCGACATCGACACCGAGTAAGCCAACGGTAAGTAAGAACATTAATCAGGTTAAGCGCCAGAAAGATATTCTAATTGTGATTGATCCTGGCCACGGTGGTGAAGACCCAGGTTCGATTGGTCCTACGCGTAAATACGAAAAAAACGCGACTCTGAGTATTTCTAAGAAGTTAGCAGCTCAACTGAATGCGGTCCCGGGGATCAAAACTCGTATGACTCGTAATGCTGATTACTTTGTGAACCTGAATCGACGTGTTGCGATTGCTCGAGAGAATGAAGCTCACCTGTTGATCTCTATTCACGCCGACGCCTTTACGACGCCTCAACCAAGAGGTGGTTCAGTGTTTGTATTGAACACTCGACGCGCAAATACAGAGATCTCTCGTTGGATTGAGAATAAAGAGAAACAGTCTGAATTGCTTGGTGGTAGCGGTGCAGCGTTCACAAGCAATATTGATGATAAGAACGTAAACCAAACCCTGCTTGATTTGCAGTTTAGCCACTCTCAAAAAGAGGGCTACAAACTGGCAACGGCAATTCTGTCTGAAATGGGTAAGGTTGCGAAACTGCACAATAGCAAGCCGATTAACACCAGCTTAGCAGTATTACGTTCACCACAGATCCCATCAGTACTGGTAGAGACAGGTTTTATTTCGAATCCGACGGAAGAGAAGCTTCTTTTCCAACGTTCGCACCAAGATAAATTGGCACGAGCAGTGACTAAAGCGGTGGTTAAGTATTTGAAGGCTAACCCGCCTGAAGGGATTATCTTGTCTAACGCAACGTCATCAACGGGCAGCGTGAGCCAACATAAAGTCTCTCGTGGTGAGTCTTTGTCTGTGATTGCGAGCAAGTATGGTACGTCGACACAGACGTTGATGAAGTTCAACAATCTGAAATCGAGCAGCCTAGCAATTGGTCAAGTACTTAAGATTCCAGGCAGTGCTTCAACTTCATCATCAAGCAGTGCGGTTAAAACGAAGACCATCACTCACACGGTTAAGTCTGGAGAGTACCTAGGTAAGATCGCCAGCCGCTATAAAGTGTCGGTGGCTGATATTAAACGTGAGAACCGTTTGAAATCAGAGACGGTGAGAGTAGGCCAAAAGTTACGTATTACGGTTGAAGTTAAAGATGTTCCTCTGCGCAAACACAAAGTTGCAAGAGGTGATTACCTTGGCAAGATAGCTTCGAAATACGGCGTGAGCGTCAACAGCATTCGCCAAGCGAATAAGTTAAAATCTGACAGCCTGGCTATCGGCCAAGTGTTGATTATTCCTCACAAGTAGCCTTGGGAATACTAAGCGGCTTCAGGTATATCAATGTTAAAAAAGAAGAACTAGTGCAAACGTAACAGCGTTTCCATCAATGGCAGTAAGGTAGCAATTAATATGACGATCAAAATACTGCCAGCTCGGTTAGCTAACCAAATCGCAGCGGGTGAGGTGGTAGAAAGACCCGCTTCTGTTGTAAAAGAGTTGGTTGAGAACAGTTTGGATTCGGGTGCCACTCGTATCGATATTGATATCGAGAAAGGTGGCGCCAAGATGATCCGCGTTCGTGACAATGGTAAGGGCATCGTAAAAGATGAGCTTGCCTTAGCACTGAGCCGCCATGCTACCTCCAAAATCCATACCCTTGATGACCTTGAGGCTATCGTCAGCCTTGGTTTTCGTGGTGAAGCGCTGGCGAGTATTAGCTCGGTTGCGCGCTTAACCATGACGTCACGCCCTGCCACTCAAGATCAAGCTTGGGCAGCACACAGTGAAGGCCGTGATATGCAGGTGAAACTGCAGCCTGCGGCGCATCCTATTGGCACTTCGGTTGAGGTGTTGGACCTGTTCTTTAATACGCCAGCACGCCGCAAATTCTTACGCACCGAGAAAACTGAATTCACCCATATTGATGAACTGCTTAAACGCATCGCATTGAGTCGCTTTGATGTGACGATCAACCTTCGTCATAACGGTAAAATGATTCGTCAGTACCGCGCTGCCAAAACACAAGTTCAAGCAGAAAAGCGCATCGCAGCGGTATGTGGCAATCCTTTTGTTCGTCATATGCTTAAGATTGAGCTAGAACATCAAGGTCTAAAACTTCATGGCTGGATCACCACGCCAGAAGGAGCAAGACAACAAAGCGATCTACAATACTGCTATGTGAACGGTCGTATGATGCGAGACAAGCTGATCAATCATGCGATTCGTCAAAGCTATGAGACCAGCCTACGCCCAGACCAATTTGCAACTTATGTGTTGTTCATTGAGCTAGACCCGCATCAAGTCGACGTGAATGTTCACCCTGCCAAACATGAAGTACGTTTCCATCAAGCTCGCCTTGTGCATGACTTTATTTACCAAGCATTGAGTGACGGTTTAGCACAGAGCAAGCAGATTGATGCGGCGCCTATTAATCAATCCGCTTTCCACCAATCAGAAGCCCCTAATTATCAACAGGATAGTTCGGTGCCTGAAGTGGAAGAGACGACGAGTTTTAGCGCTCCAGAAAGCGATACCCCAGCTCATTCGGAACAATCGCAGGTTTCTGAAATAGTGCGACATGCGATTGAGCAGACGCCAGCCTACCCAAGAAAAGCCGAATCTGAGCAGGTTTATGATAACTCTCAGCACAGCGTTAATGATGGCGGTCAGCACTATAGCTCACCAGAAAACCGAGGTTCATCGTCTAGCAGAAGCTCTTCAACCAACTTAGATTCGTCAACTAAGATGAGTTCAGCTAGCACAGGCTCGTCGGCTCGTGAAACCAGTTTTACCGGTTCTCCTCGCCAAGAGTGGATAGAGTCTCGACCTGTTCCGAGAAAAGAAAAAGAACCCAACCAACATCATGCTGAACCCGCGCCCTCAAAGCGCGAAGTTAAGGCCTATAAAGAGCTTTTAAAAACGCCAGACTTTGATGAGCACACCGTGGATCTCACCCCTCCTCAAGAACAGGTGGCACAAACAGCGCCAACAGAAGCTAAGCCTGCCCAACAGAATCCCGTTAACTCGAAGCCAAGAGCACCTGTAACTGACTTGGGCAAAGCCGTCTCGATTGTGGAACGTCAGTATCTGGTGATGGGTAATAAGAACGGCAGTGTGTTGGTTTCTTTGGCTAAGGCTGAATTGTTGCGTGTTGTTGGTCAGCTTGATACTCGAGGGGGGGCGTTAAAAAGCCAACCACTATTGGTGCCCTTATCGATTAAGCTTGGCAGTGAGCTTGTCGAAGTTGCGAAGGCGTTGAGCCAAACACTGGCATTACTGGGGATTGAGCTTAAGGCGCGAAACAGTGAGGCGGTAATGGTGATGGGCGTACCTTCTCCTTTAAGGCAGCAAAACTTACAAATTTTGATCCCAGATCTGTTATCTTACGCGGCTTCAATAAATGCCCAGGGTGCAGTGAAGCAACCTAATGACATGTTGTCAGCTTTGGTTAACTGGATCGGGATTCAAACCGCACAAGTAAAAAGCGACTACACTTTATCTGAAGCGGTTCAACTAGTTGGGGAACTAGAACAACTTTGGCATGGTCTACTTCCATTAGATGATCCAGAGTTTGTTAATCCTATCGACTTTTCAGCGACTATAGCCGCGTTTACGGTTTAATTTTTTCGCGACGACCTTTGTCTTTTTAGCTGAATACGTCGCGACACAAAGCCCTTTGCTAAAAAGCGCTAAAACAGAGAAGCAAATACAAAATATCATGACTGAAAAATTACCTTTAGCGTTGTTTTTAATGGGCCCAACGGCGTCAGGAAAAACAGATTTAGCTATCCGCTTACGTCAGAAATACCCTGTAGAGATCATCAGCGTCGATTCGGCATTGATCTACAAAGACATGGATATTGGTACCGCTAAACCGGATGCGGAAGAGCTTGAGCTCGCGCCTCATCGCTTGATTGATATTTTGGATCCAAGCGAAGCGTATTCTGCGGCAGATTTTCGTCGTGATGCGATCAATGAAATGAATAAGATTGTAGCGGAAGGCAAAATTCCGCTACTTGTTGGTGGCACAATGCTTTACTACAAAGCATTGTTGGAAGGTTTATCGCCATTACCAGCAGCGGATCAAGAGATTCGTAAGCAGATTGAAGCGGAATCTATCGAACAAGGTTGGCAGGCATTGCACGATCAATTAAGAGAGATTGATCCCGTATCCGCTGAAAGAATACACCCAAATGATCCACAAAGGCTTTCAAGGGCATTGGAAGTTTACCGAATTTCGGGTAAAACATTAACAGAGCTAACTCAAACGAAAGGCGATAGCCTGCCATTTCGTGTAAAACAATTTGCAATAGCTCCCAAGGAAAGGACTGAACTCCATCGCCGCATTGAGCTGCGTTTCGAGAAGATGATAGAAGCTGGGTTTGAAGATGAAATGAAGGCGTTGTACGCCAGAGAAGATCTTCACCCTGAACTGCCATCGATCCGATGCGTTGGTTATAGGCAGATGTGGGATTATTTAGACGGTAATTGTGATTTAGACGAAGCGGTTTTCCGTGGTGTCTGTGCAACCCGTCAGTTGGCCAAGCGACAAATCACCTGGTTGCGCAGTTGGGATGATTTAACTTGGTTAGATAGCGAAAACATTGATCAAGCGTTAGAAACTCTTTCAGATGCAATAGCATCTGATTAGTATTGCTGTGTATAATGTGATCGCTTTTGCGTGAATATACTCTGGAAAGGATCCGTTATTGAGGCTTTTAAAAAATCACAGCCTTTCAATAACAACGGAGTTTTTTTATTCATTTAGCTCAGATGCAAAGGCCGCACCTTTTTGTGCACCACTAGCTAAATAATTACAACAAAATACAAATAAGGAAAATAAAATGGCTAAGGGGCAATCGCTACAAGACCCATTCCTAAATGCACTCCGTCGTGAGCGCATTCCAGTCTCTATCTATCTTGTTAACGGCATTAAGCTGCAAGGTCAGATCGAGTCTTTCGATCAATTCGTGATCTTATTGAAGAACACAGTAAACCAAATGGTTTACAAGCATGCGATTTCTACTGTGGTACCTGCTCGCGCAGTTAGTCACCACAGCGGCGAGCAACGCACGCCATCTGATCGTCCAGAGAAGACTGAAGATTAATCGTTCAATTGATACAGCTTGCGCTGTAATAAGGAGTTGGTTGCTTGTTTGACCGTTATGAATCCGGCGAGCGAGCCGTACTTGTTCATATCAACTTCACGCAAGAGGGAGAATGGGAAGACCTAAGCGAATGTGAAATGCTGGTCTCCTCTGCGGGGGTAGAAACGCTACAAGTGATTACTGGTAGCCGACAATCCCCACTCCCTAAATACTACGTTGGAGAAGGTAAAGCCCTAGAAATCGCACAAGCTGTTCAGCTAACCGGTGCTGAAATTGTGATTTTTAATCACTCTCTCTCTCCTGCCCAAGAGCGAAATCTCGAGCAATTGTGTAAATGTCGTGTGATTGATCGCACGGGTTTGATCTTAGATATTTTTGCACAACGTGCGCGAACTCATGAAGGTAAGCTACAAGTTGAGCTCGCTCAGCTTCGTCATATCTCTACCCGATTGATTCGTGGTTGGACTCACCTTGAAAGGCAGAAAGGTGGTATTGGTCTTCGTGGTCCAGGTGAAACTCAACTGGAAACCGATCGACGTTTGTTGCGTGACCGTATAAAGGCAATACTACGTCGTTTAGCGAAAGTTGCTAAACAGCGTGAACAAGGACGACGTGCTCGTAATCGAGCTGAAATCCCAACAATTTCTTTGGTTGGTTATACCAACGCAGGGAAATCAACACTTTTCAATCGCATCACAAGTGCTGGTGTTTATGCGGCAGACCAACTGTTTGCAACCCTAGACCCAACACTACGTAAGATTGATTTGGCAGATGTCGGGCCTGCAATTCTCGCAGATACCGTAGGTTTTATCCGTCATCTACCACACGACTTGGTCGCTGCGTTCAAGGCAACATTACAAGAGACGCAGGAAGCTGACATTTTGTTACATGTTGTTGATGCCAGTGATGACCGTTTTCGTGAGAACATTCAGGCTGTTCATGAAGTATTAGAAGAAATCGATGCTCATGAAGTGCCAACCCTTGTAGTCATGAACAAAATTGACTGCATGGAAGACCAAAAACCTCGAATTGAAAGAGACGAAGAGGGCGCACCTCGCGCTGTTTGGGTTTCTGCAATGGAAGGAGAAGGTATTGAGCTACTGTTTGAAGCTTTAACTGAGCGTTTAGCTAGCCAGATGGTTCAATTCCGGTTGTGTATTCCACATCAACATCAGGGTCGCATTCGCAGCTTATTCTTCGAGATGAAATGTATTCAACAGGAAGAGTATGATGAAAATGGTAACTTGTTGATAGATATCCGAATGCAACAAATAGATTGGTCTAAACTTGAAAAAAGAGAAGGGGCGCTCTTAGGTGACTTTATCGTTACCAAAGAGACTGCTACAGTATAACGTCATATCAAATGATGGAGCTTTCTAATGGCGTGGAATGAGCCTGGAAATAACAACAACGGCGATAATAACGGCCGCGATAATGACCCTTGGGGTAATAAAAATAATCGCGGCGGCCGAGATCAAGGACCGCCAGATCTAGACGAAGTGTTTAATAAACTAAGTCAAAAGTTAGGTGGCAAGTTTGGTAAAAAGGGTGGCAACGGTAACGGGCCATCTATTGGTGGTGGCGGTGCAATTGGCTTTGGTGTCATTGCCGTTATTGCTATTGCTATCTGGTTCTTCGCTGGTTTCTACACTGTTGGCGAAGCAGAAAGAGCAGTAGTACTTCGACTGGGTCAGTTCGACCGTATAGAAGAACCTGGTCTTAACTGGCACCCACGCTTCATCGATGAAATCAGTGATGAGCAACTAGTAAACGTTCAAGCGATTCGTTCTCTACGTGCTGCTGGCACGATGCTAACGAAAGATGAAAACGTTGTGACCGTTGAAATGGGTGTTCAATACCGTGTTTCTGACCCATACAAGTACTTGTATCGTGTAACGAATGCAGACGACAGTTTACGCCAAGCAACCGATTCCGCGCTTCGTGCGGTAATTGGTGACTCACTAATGGATAGTATCCTGACAAGTGGTCGTCAGCAGATTCGTCAAAGCACTCAAGAAACGTTGAACCGTATTATTGATAGCTACGATATGGGTATTCTGATTGTTGATGTGAACTTCCAGTCAGCACGTCCACCTGAGCAAGTGAAAGATGCATTTGATGATGCTATCGCGGCTCGTGAGGATGAAGAGCGTTTCGAGCGTGAAGCTGAAGCTTACCGAAATGACATTCTTCCAAAAGCAACAGGTCGTGCTGAGCGTTTGAAGAAAGAAGCGGTGGGTTACTCAGAGCGCACAGTTAATGGTGCTCTAGGTCAAGTTGCTCAATTCGAGAAACTGCTACCTGAATACCAAGCTGCTCCTGAAGTAACACGTAACCGTATGTACCTAGATACAATGGAAAAAGTGTACTCAAGCACATCGAAAGTCCTGATTGATTCTGAATCAAGCGGTAACTTGCTATACCTACCAATTGATAAGCTAGGCGCACAAGGTGGTTCTCAGTCGGGCTCTCGCCCTGCAAAAGCATCATCAACTTACGATCAAATTGAGTTAGAAACTCAAGCGGATCCAAAGCCTAGCACTCAAACTCGTTCAGACAGTTCACGCCAAGGGAGATACTAATAATGCGTAAATTAATGATCCCTGTATTAGTTGTGACGATTGCCCTTCTATTGATGTCAGTGTTTGTGATTCAAGAAGGTGAGCGTGGCATGGTAATTCGTTTTGGTCGAGTTCTCGATGACAACGGCGTATCACGAATCTATGAACCAGGTCTGCACTTTAAACTACCGATGTTTGATCGCGTAAAAGTACTTGATGCTCGTATTCAAACGATGGATGGCCGTTCTGACCGTTTCGTAACATCAGAGAAAAAAGACGTTCTAATTGATACTTACGCAAAATGGCGTATTGCTGATTTTGGACGTTTCTATCTGAGTACCGGTGGCGGTAATATCATGACGGCAGAAGCACTTCTTGAGCGTAAAGTGACAGATGTTCTTCGTTCTGAAATTGGTTCTCGTGAAATTAAGCAGATCGTGTCAGGCCCTCGTAACAAGGACATCCTGCCAGACTCTGCTGATAGTGAAGTCGTCACAACGGTAGCGGCTGCAGAAGCACTAGAAGTTGATGGCGAACGCGATAAGATCATGGAAAACGTTTTGTCTGGAACGGCAGAAAGTGCGATGGCTGATTTAGGTGTTGAAGTTGTTGATTTTCGTATGAAGAAGATTAACCTTCCTGACGAAATCAGTGAATCTATCTACCGCCGTATGCGTGCAGAACGTGAATCGGTTGCTCGTAGACACCGTTCTCAAGGTCGTGAGAAAGCGGAAGTTATCCGTGCTCAAGCTGAGCTAGAAGTGGCAACAGTTCTTGCTGAAGCTGACCGTACAGCTCGAATCACTCGTGGTGATGCGGATGCAGAAGCAGCGAAGATCTACTCTGATGCGTTCAGCAAAGATCCTGAGTTCTACGGCTTCATGCGTTCATTGCAAGCTTATGAGACATCATTTAGCGATAAGAGCGACATTCTAGTACTGGATCCGAAGACTGACTTCTTCCAATACATGAATCAAGCAAGCGGCGCTCCAGCAAAATAAGCTGATGCGTTAGCGAATGCTTAGCTTAATAAGCAAAATACGTTAAAACTTAAAAGGCTCCCATTGTGGGAGCCTTTTTGTTTTCTATGACTTCTTTCAGGAGGAGACATGTTTGTGGATTCACTATTGGGGCGCGAGGGAAGGCGCTTAACAGCGTTCTACTTATAGAAACCTAGCGGTAGGTCATGAAAGCGATAACCGCTCCAGCCACCACAAGACAGCCTCCAATGCGGCGCAGTTGCGTGTCTGGTTGCTCGCTCAGTTGCGCGACCATGTTTCTCCAGCCATTGGGTGCAATCAAGGGGCCGAGCCCTTCCACAATAAGTACGAGCCCAATAGCGAGCCAAATTGATTGAGACATGGTTCTGCCTTTTGTCTGTAAAAAAGCAATGATATCAGTATCTTTACACATCTGCCCCAGTTATGGCTGGTTTATTTTTGTACAGCGTTAACGTTTATGAACAAAAAGTGACTGCAAGAAGTGTGATTCAGTGCTAGAATCCATTTTTAATTAGCAACAGAAATTGGAAAGATGGGAAATAACGTAGTCGTTCTAGGCACCCAATGGGGTGATGAAGGTAAAGGTAAAATCGTTGACCTTTTAACTGAAGATGCAAAATACGTGGTTCGCTACCAAGGCGGTCACAATGCAGGTCACACACTTGTAATTGACGGTGAAAAAACCGTTCTTCACTTAATTCCATCAGGCATCCTACGTAATAACGTTAAATGTGTTATTGGTAACGGTGTAGTATTATCGCCTGACGCACTTCTAAAAGAAATGAAGCCTCTTGAAGATCGCGGTATTCCAGTACGTGAACGTCTTTTCATCTCTGAAGCTTGTCCTCTAATTCTTCCGTACCACATTGCAATCGACAACGCGCGTGAAATCGCTCGTGGCGCTAAAGCTATCGGTACAACGGGTCGTGGTATCGGTCCTGCTTACGAAGATAAAGTTGCTCGTCGCGGTCTACGCGTTGGCGACCTTTTCGATAAAGAAGCATTTGCTGAGAAGCTAAAAGAAGTGATGGAATTCCACAACTTCCAACTAGAGCACTTCTACAAAGCTGAAACAGTAAGCTACGAAGAAGTTCTTGAGCAAGCGATGAGCTACGCAGATATGTTAACTGCGATGGTTATCGACGTAACTGACGAACTAGACGCAGCACGTAAGCGCGGCGACAAGATCATGTTCGAAGGTGCTCAAGGTACGCTACTAGATATCGACCACGGTACTTACCCATACGTAACGTCTTCTAACACGACTGCTGGTGGTGTTGCTGCAGGTTCTGGTTTCGGTCCTCGTCACATCGGTTACATCCTTGGTATTACTAAGGCTTACTGTACTCGTGTTGGTTCAGGTCCATTCCCTACTGAGCTATACGATGGCCTTGAGAAGCAAGACCCAGTTGGTAAACACCTAGGCGATGTTGGTCACGAGTTTGGCGCAACAACTGGTCGTCTACGTCGTACTGGTTGGTTCGATGCTGTTGCTATGCGTCGTGCAATCCAAATCAACTCTCTATCTGGTATGTGTCTAACTAAACTAGACGTTCTAGATGGCCTAGAAGAACTAAAAATCTGTACTGGTTACAAGATGAAAGATGGTTCTATCCTAGAAGTTTCTCCAATGGCTGCTGAGTCATTCGAAGAAGCGACGCCAATCTACGAAACAATGCCTGGTTGGTCTGAAAACACATTTGGTGCTAAATCTATCGACGCGCTTCCACAAGCTGCTCTAGATTACATCAAGCGTATCGAAGACCTAACTGGCGTTCCAATTGATATCGTATCAACTGGCCCAGATCGTAACGAAACTATCATCAAGGTTCACCCATACGGCGCATAATGCCTGCTGAGTGATTACCAGGCACGAACAGTGCTTTGATAATAAAATAGTTTTCTAAAAGCCGACTTTATTAAGTCGGCTTTTTAATACCTGCAATTTAGCCGTTCACTCTTTGATGGTGATCTTTTAAGCGTCATCAGGCAAAATATTGCCCATTAGCGGCAAGTTTTGTCTAAAGCCGTCGGGGTTATTGCCGATACAGATATCATGGAAAGTGAAGTTCACCCTGTTTTGTGCGTGTAGAAATCCTCTGCATTCCTCAATAGATAACTTTAGCGACAGATAATAGAGTGCAGGTATGAAGCTACGAATTGTGGCAGCTTCATTGATAATGGCACTGAGCTCACCCTTGAGTCAGGCAAATTTGGCTGATGTGGGAGAGCCCGTTCCAATATATACAGAAGCTGAACTGATTAATTTAATCGAAAATAATCAACATCTAGAGCGAGTGAAAGCTGATAAGTGCCAGTTAGTTGAAGATATCGTTGCTCGCGCAACGCGTATTAGCTTGCCTTCTTATGAGTTTTTATACGGTGATATGTTGGCTTGGGGTGTGTGTGTTCCACAAGATGTAGAGCTTGGCCTTTACTATATGGAGAACGCGGCACATCAAGGTTTACCCGCTGCATTAGAGCAGTTAGGTCGTTATTACTCTCGTGGTACTTTGGTACAACAAGATCAAGAGCGTGCGATTCCGTATCTACGTGAAGCGGCCTCTATGGGTAACTTAAGTGCGAGCATTCACTTAGCGGAACTCTTGTTACGTGACTACGGTAGCCCATTGGATTATGAAGATGCTTACCGTTGGTTGTATAACTCGGTAACCGCAGACCAAAGACAACACAGACGTATCACTGTGCTTCGTAGCGGCCTGGAACAGAGAATGCCAGACAATATTATTGCTCGAGCAAAACGTCGAGACGTGTTCTGGTAATACCGAGCAAGAAGCCTGTAATGATCCCTGCACTCATTGTTACAGGAAACAAGACTTAAAAAGCCCCGCCTAATTTAGTTAGTGCGGGGCTTTTTACGTTTAGGAGGTCATGCTATTCGATTGCGAGTTTATTGAACAACCTCACCAGACTCAATTACCGTTTCACGAACAACCTTAGTGAAATCGAGTGCTTCTTGGCGGATCTTATCTTCGTCTACCGTTAGCATGTCGCGATCTTGCATGATGATCTTGCCATCAACGATGGAATGACGAACATTGCCTGAGTTAGCTGAGTACACCAGTGCTGAGTATGGGTTGTAGACCGGAACCATATTTGGCGCCTTAGTATCGATCACTATGATGTCAGCCAGTTTGCCTGCTTCAAGAGAGCCGATCTTATCTTCCATGTGCAGCGCTTTTGCTGCGCCCATGGTCGCCATGTCGATCACTTTGATCGGCGGCATCGCAGCACGATCTTTGTTAACTAACTTGTGAACCTTAGCGACTTGGTTGAATTCATCAATGGTGCTCAGTGTGTTACCAGACATTGGGCCATCAGTACCTAAACCGATACGCACGTTTTCGTCATACATCTTAAGCGCAGGTGATACGCCTTTTGCTGACTTGATGTTAGCACTCATGTTATGAGCCACGCCCATATCCGATTTCTTCACCAGTTCGATATCATGATCGTCAACAAGGATCATGTGTGCACCCACCAAGTTCTTGTTGAGTGCGCCAATGCTGTCCATGTATTGAACCGGGGACAATCCATCAGAACGCTCTGCGATTTTCTCTTCTTCACGGTGTGATTCTGCAAGGTGAATCATTACTGGAACATCTAACTCTAGGGAGAGCTTAGATATTTTCTGCAGGATCTCTGTGGTGTTGGTGTAAGGCGCATGCGGTGCAAACGCTGGTGTGATGCGTGGGTGATCTTTGTATTCTTCAATGAAGTTCAACGCGTACTTAATGCCTTCTTCGGCGTTGGCCGCATCGGCTACAGGGAACTTAATCACCGTTTCACCTAGGATGGCACGCATACCGATCTTATCGACGGTTTTTGCGACTTCATCTTCGAAGTAGTACATGTCGGCGTAAGTTGTCACACCGCCTTTCACCATTTCAACGTTACCTAGGTTCGCACCAATGCGTACCATGTCTCGCGATACTAGCTTCTTCTCTAGCGGAAAGATGTAACGGTGCAGGCGATCTGGCACATCATCGGCTAACGAACGGAAAACTGTCATTGATACATGAGTATGGGTATTGATGAGACCTGGCATAACGATATCGCCATCAACGTCTAACTCTTGCTTAGCTTGGTACTGCTTCTCTAGTGAAGCATCACCAACCGCAATGATTTTGTTGTCTTTGACGACAACAGTACCGCTTTCATAAACCGTTTTGTCTTGGTTCATGGTTAGAACCATCGCATCGGTAATCATCAGGTCAGCCTTTTCCATTGCCGAACTTGCGAATGGGAACAGCGCTAGGCTCGCCATAGCTGAAGCCAATAAAGTGCGTTTTAGTTTCATATCATACCCAGAACAGGAGTTGGTAAAGTGCGTGGATAATAGTGTATTTCATTCATGGCGCAAACGTTTGTTTTATCGTTTGCTTGAAATTTTGATGATAGTCCACGTCTATGAAGCGATGTTTCACAAAGTGAAGATATGTATCAATCTGAGGTTATTTGAGTGTTTTCTAAAGCATATCTGTAGCTTACCCCTAGCATCAGATATACTAGGGGTATATACCTTCCTTGCTTAAGCAGGCCCGCCTATGTCAAAAAACACACCAACGTCAGAAAACACGACAGCGACAACCACTGTTGATCCTTTTGCCGACCGAGAGTCGAAAAATTACGATAACCCAGTACCAAGCCGAGAGTTCATTATTTCGTTTTTAACAGACGCGAATATTCCGATGAACCGCAACGATCTATTCGAAGCTTTGGGTCTTGCTGGAGAGGAACAATATGAAGGGCTGCGTCGTCGTTTACGTGCAATGGAGCGTGATGGACAGCTTATCTTTACTCGTCGTCAGTGCTACGCATTGCCTGAGAAGATGGAACTGATCAAAGGCTATGTGATTGGTCATAAAGACGGTCATGGTTGGGTTCGCCCAGACGGCAGTGTGGGTAAAGACAATGATATCGTGCTGCCGCATCATCAGATGAAAACCATCATGCACGGTGATTACGTATTGGTTCAGCCTACTGACAACAGTAAGCGTGGCCGTCGTGAAGGTCGCTTGGTTCGTGTGCTTGAAGAGCGTAAAACGCCACTTGTTGGTCGCTTCTTCCTAGAGTACGGCCATTCTTACGTTGTTGCTGATGATTCGCGTATTAGTCACGACATCCAGATCCCTACTGAGCATAAAGGCGGTGCTCGAATGGGTAATGTGGTTGTGATTGAAATTACGGATCGCGGTGGTCGTTCTCGTAACATGATGGGGAAAGTAACCGAAGTTCTTGGTGAAAACATGGCGCCGGGTATGGAAACGCAGATCGCGATCCGTACTCACCAGATCCCACAAGAGTGGCCTGAAGCGGTAGATAAGCAAATCGAAAACCTAGGTGAGCATGTTCCTGAAGAAGCAAAAGAAGGACGTGTAGACCTGCGTAAACTGCCATTGGTTACCATTGATGGTGAAGATGCGCGTGACTTCGATGATGCGGTTTACTGTGAAGCGAAGAAAGGCGGCGGCTGGCGTCTATGGGTAGCGATTGCTGACGTAAGTTACTACGTTCGCCCAGATACAGCGCTAGACAAAGAAGCGATTAACCGTGGTAACTCGGTATACTTCCCGTCACAAGTCGTGCCAATGCTGCCAGAAGTGCTTTCAAATGGTTTGTGTTCATTGAACCCTCAGGTAGACCGTTTATGTATGGTGTGTGAGATGACTATCTCAGACAAAGGTAAACTGTCAGGCTACAAGCACTACGAAGCGGTAATGAATTCTCATGCTCGTCTTACTTATAACAAAGTAGGCGCGATCTTAGATGGCAATGAAGAATTACGTGAGCGTTACGAACCTGAAGTACCACATCTTGAAGAGCTTCATAAGATGTATAAGGTGCTTAAGAAAACGCGTGACGAACGTGGTGCGATTGAATTTGAAACGGTAGAAACTAAGTTTATCTTCAATGCGGATCGTAAGATTGACCGTATTGAGCCAGTAATTCGTAACGATGCACACAAGATCATCGAAGAATGTATGATTCTTGCGAATATCGCATCGGCATCTTACGTAGAAAAAGCGAAAGAGCCTGCGCTGTACCGTGTTCACGAAACTCCGGGCGAAGAGCGCTTAATGGGCTTCAAGAGCTTTTTAAGTGAATTAGGTTTAACACTGGAAGGTGGTCTGTCGCCATCACCAGTAGACTATGCACAACTGATGCAACAGATTAATGAACGTGAAGATCGTGAATTAATCCAAACTATGCTGCTACGCTCAATGAAGCAAGCGGTATACAACGCGGATAACGCGGGTCACTTTGGTTTAGCTCTTAAACGCTATGCTCACTTTACCTCGCCAATTCGTCGTTACCCAGATTTGCTATTGCACCGTGCGATTAAGTACCTTATTGCGAAAGAAGAAGGTCGTAACAGCGAACGTTGGACGCCAACTGGTGGTTACCACTACACTTTCGATGATATGGACTTCTACGGCGAGCAGTGTTCAATGACTGAACGTCGTGCTGATGACGCAACGCGTGAAGTAAACGACTGGTTGAAGTGTGAATACATGCAAGACCATGTCGGTGAGGTGATGGATGGTGTGATTGCCAACGTGACTGGTTTTGGCTTCTTTGTTCGTCTAACTGAACTGCACATTGATGGCTTGGTGCACATCTCAGCGCTAGCGAATGATTACTACCAATTTGATGCTGTTGGTCAGCGTCTAGTGGGTGAAAGCTCAGGTAATATCTACCGCTTGGGTGATTCGGTTAAAGTGAAGGTTTCTGCGGTTAATTTAGAAACTCGCCAAATCGACTTTGACTTAGAAGACACTGATCGTCAGCCGCGTGGCAAAGGCAAAACAGCCAAGAAGCGTGCAGCCGAAGCGATGAAAAAGGCGAAAAGCAAGAAGCGCTCAGCAGTGAAGAGTAATAAGCCAGGTGTATCAGCGAAGCCTATGGTTGAGCCAACTAAGCGACCTGACGGAAGCAGCGAAGGCCCTGCTAAGAAGAAAAAGCCAGCGAATAAAACCGGTGCTGCTAAAGCTCGCGCTAAGAAAAAGCGTGCTGCAAGCCGTAAGCCAAAGGCTGATAACTCTTAAGACTGATAGATCTTAAGGCTAAATAAGGCGCTCTGCTAATCAGGTTTAGCGCCTAACTGATTTAATTTAATGCGAGAGTATCAGGCGTAAGACGCTACTCTCGAAATGAACAACACAGAGAGGGATGCATCGGCATTGATGTCATTCTTCTCTGAGCAATAAGAGTAACTTGAGACAATGAGTAACGAATTTATTTACGGTATTCACGCGGTGAAAGCCGTACTAGAAAAAGATCCTGCACGTTTTATCGAAGCGTATGTATTGAAAGGTCGCCAAGACGAGCGTCTTCTTCCATTACTGAACCAACTGCAACAGTTTGGTGTGTCGATTCAACAGATGGGTCGTAAGCCGTTGGATGAAAAAGCACAAGGTGCGAATCACCAAGGTCTTATTGCTAAGGTGAAGCCTGCTAAGCAGCTTAATGAAACTCACCTAGACGATATCCTAGCGCAGCACGAACAGCCTTTGCTGTTAGTTCTAGACGGCGTAACAGACCCTCATAACCTAGGCGCTTGTCTACGTAACGCGGATGCCGCAGGTGTCGCTGCTGTTATCGTACCTAAAGATCGCTCTTCGCCGTTAACAGCAACGGTAAGCAAGGTTGCATGTGGCGCAGCTGAAACGGTTCCTCTCGTGCGCGTAACCAACCTAGCTCGCACAATGCGTGCACTGCAAGAGCAGGGCGTATGGTTTGTGGGTACGGCAGGTGAAGCAACGCATGATATCTATCAAGCGAAGCTAACGGGTCCTCTTGCGGTAGTTATGGGTGCAGAAGGTGACGGTATGCGTCGTTTAACTCGTGAAACTTGCGATGATCTGATTAAGATTCCAATGGCAGGTAGCGTATCGAGCTTAAATGTTTCTGTGGCGTCGGGTATTTGCCTGTTCGAAGCGGTAAGACAGCGTTTAGCTCAGTAATGCGTTAACGCTGCTTTAAGTCTATGAATTTATTAGCGCTCACCACTTGCTGGTGGGCGTTTCTTTTTAGGCTGTTATAGCAAAATCCATCGGTTTGTCGGATGGCTAGATGGCGACAGAAAAACTGTTTCATTATTCACCAAATAGCGCTTGCCAATACCGGGTTCTTTCTATAACATTTGCCGTCCTTAAAACTCGGTCATTTATCTTTAGTTCCTTGCTTCCTCTGGACGACCGGGCCACTCGTGGAAGCTAATAATCCGTAAGGAGCAACCAAATGCGTCATTACGAAATCGTATTCATGGTTCACCCTGATCAAAGCGAGCAAGTTGCTGGCATGATCGAGCGTTACACTGGTTCTATCACTGAAGCTGGCGGTACTATCCACCGTCTAGAAGACTGGGGTCGTCGTCAAATGGCTTACCCAATCAACAAGCTTCACAAAGCTCACTACGTTCTTATGAACGTTGAAGCTGGTCAAGAAGTGATTGACGAGCTAGAAACTGCTTTCCGTTTCAACGATGCAGTTCTACGTAACATGATCATGCGCACTAAAGGCGCTGTGACTGAGCAATCTATTATGCTTAAGCAAAAAGAAGAGCGTGCAGAGCGTGCTCCTCGTCGCGAAGAGCGTACAGAAGCTAAACCAGAAGCAGCTGCTGAGTAATTCTTTTTTGGCTTAACGCCTTAAAAAATTCTCAACTTGTTTTAGGTCATTGATAGTTATTTCGATAATTGTGAAAGACCGCTTTACTAAATTTAAGATCAGGAGATAGCCCATGGCTCGTTTCTTCCGTCGTCGTAAATTCTGCCGTTTCACTGCAGAAGGCGTACAAGAGATTGACTACAAAGACGTAGCAACTCTTAAAAACTACATCACTGAAGCTGGTAAAATCGTACCTAGCCGTATCACTGGTACAAGCGCTAAGTACCAGCGTCAACTAGCTCGCGCTATCAAGCGTTCTCGTTACCTAGCTCTACTACCGTACACTGACAAGCATCAGTAATCGGTAATAGTTAATAATAGTTTAAGAGGACTAAGATAATGCAAGTTATTCTACTTGATAAGATCGGTAACCTAGGTGGCCTTGGCGACCAAGTAAACGTTAAATCTGGTTACGCTCGTAACTTCCTTATCCCACAGGGTAAAGCAGTTATGGCAACTAAAGACAACGTTGCTATGTTCGAAACTCGTCGTGCTGAACTAGAAGCTAAAGTTGCTGAGCAACTAGCTGCTGCTGAAGCTCGTGCAGAGAGCGTTAACACTCTAGAAGGCGTTACAATCGCTTCTAAAGCTGGTGACGAAGGTAAACTATTCGGTTCTATCGGTACTCGTGACATCGCTGACGCTATTACAGCGGCAGGTGTTGCAGTAGCTAAGAGCGAAGTACGCCTACCTGAAGGCGCTCTACGTAACATCGGCGAATTCGAAGTAAGCATCCAACTTCACTCTGAAGTTTTTGCTACTGCGAAAATCGCTATCGTTGCAGCTGAGTAATTTCAGTACCAAGACGAATTCTTTCTTTTGAAAGTTTTAAACACCAGCTTCGGCTGGTGTTTTTTTATGTCTGGAATATAGGAAAGTACAAGGAAGGGCTACAGTAGGTAAAAATCTTACGGTGATCCATAAGCTGTTATTGCTGAACAAGTTGTTCTCAAGGTTAGAGGTGGCCTAAGATTAGAACTGGAAGAGCAAGTTGATCGATAGAACAGAGTCTTGTTTGCTTAAGCCTTCAGGCACTTTATCGTGGTACTGGCGAGAGTGAGCGATCTTCAGCGCGATATTGTCAGTAATATCGTTGATGGCTTCTAACTCAGTATCAAACTTTAGGTTACTGTGACCAGAGACAAGCGTCACGTCTGCCTTGAGCTGCAAATTCTTCAACACCTGCCATGACGTATTCACGTTGCCACGGAAAATTGCCTCTTCAACAATCTCTGGGAAGATGATGTCATCATCATCAATCTCATCAAGGTTCGGTTCTTGGTAACGAAAACCTGGTCCCACTTCGACTTCCAACACAAACTCTTCGGTATTCGAAAACTGGTAACCCAGACCACTCGAAATTGTGTAGTCCTTAAAGTAAGCACTGTATCTCGAGTCGACTCCTTTGAAACTGCCGTAAAGGTAGGTTTTAGGGCTTAACTTGTAGTCACTCTGAGCTGAGTAAGTCGATTGCCTTTTATCTTCTTCGCCATCTTTGTAGAGGTTGTAGTATTTCCATTCACCACTGGTTCTATGACGACCAGCTGTATACTCACCGTTCAGGCGTGCGTTAAGCGATCGTGAATCCGAATTACCAGTATGCGACTGATATCCAAATTCGACTTCCGTTTTTAGCGGGCTCGGTAGTTCTGTATCACTTGTATCACTCGGTGCGATATCCATATCTTTTTCTTCAGGTGTCGGTGCAACGACGATCGGCTCAGAAGTAGGTTCTGAAACTACTATAGAGTCGAGGATTGCATCAACAGAGTCTTTAGCATCAACAGAGGCTTTAGCATCATCAGCTAAGGCCAACGGAGCGCTCAGGAGACCGATGCTTAGAAGACTAGAGCTTAGAAGACCAGTGCTCAGAGCCAATAATTTGGACACGCATACCTCTAGTTATACAGTGAGTGAATGGCAGGATCGTAATGCTACCCTTGGTTAATTCCGTCAGCAATAGGTAAATTCTTCCTGAAGAATAAAACAAACTCATAGGATCGGATTACAAACGGATGTTCTTGGGTATAATGAACGATCATTATTAGTTATTGAGTGTAGTCATAGTGGATACCAAAAGTCAGAAATCAGCCAACGATCAGGTGGACGCCATCAAGGTCCCGCCACATTCATTAGAAGCTGAGCAATCTGTTATTGGCGGTTTGTTATTAGATAACGAACGCTGGGATACAGTTGCCGAAAAGGTTGTGGCCAAAGACTTTTATAGCCGTCCTCACCGTCTGATCTTTGAAGCGGTAAAGGATATCCTTGAAGAAAGTTCTCCTCTGGATCTTATTACACTCTCTGAACATTTAGAGCTGCGTGAGCAACTTGAAGAAGTGGGTGGCTTTGCTTACCTTGCTGACTTAGCGAAAAACACACCAAGTGCCGCAAACATCAATGCGTATGCGGATATCGTAGCGCAACGTGCACTTGTTCGTAGCCTGATTGGTGTCGCGAATGAGATTGCTGATTCTGGTTATGACCCTCAAGGTCGTACTTCGGAAGAGCTGGTTGATCTTGCTGAAAGTAAAGTCTTCGCGATTGCCGAAGGCCGTGCAAGTGAAAACGAAGGTCCACAAAACGTTGATAGCATTCTAGAGAAGACGCTAGAACGTATCGAGATCCTATACAAAACGCCGCAAGATGGTGTGACAGGTGTCGATACTGGCTTCAACGACCTCAACAAGAAAACAGCAGGTCTACAAGGCTCTGACTTAATTATTGTTGCTGCTCGTCCATCGATGGGTAAAACCACATTTGCGATGAACTTGTGTGAAAACGCGGCGATGAAGCAAGACAAACCGGTTTTAATCTTCTCGCTAGAGATGCCAGCCGAACAGCTGATGATGCGTATGCTTGCGTCACTTTCTCGCGTAGACCAAACCAAGATTCGTACTGGTCAGCTAGATGATGAAGATTGGGCTCGTATCTCGTCGAGTATGGGTATTCTGATGGATAAGAAGAATATGTATATCGATGACAGCTCGGGTCTAACGCCAACAGAAGTGCGTTCTCGTGCTCGACGTATCGCTCGTGAACACGATGGTATCTCTATGATCATGATAGATTACCTTCAATTAATGCGTGTACCTTCGTTATCTGATAACCGTACTCTTGAAATCGCCGAGATTTCTCGCTCATTGAAAGCGTTAGCAAAAGAGCTCAACGTTCCGGTTGTGGCACTTTCTCAGCTTAACCGTTCCCTAGAGCAACGTGCTGATAAGCGCCCAGTAAACTCGGATTTGCGTGAATCAGGTTCGATTGAGCAAGATGCCGATTTGATCATGTTCATCTATCGTGATGAGGTTTATAACCCAGATAGTTCCTTGAAAGGCATTGCTGAGATCATCCTTGGTAAGCAACGTAACGGTCCGATCGGTTCTGTTCGTCTTACGTTCCAAGGCCAACACTCCCGATTTGATAACTATGCAGGCCCTGCATTTGATGATGAGTAATCGCTAATGACTTACATGAAAGCGGCGACGGCGAGCATTGACTTAAACGCGCTCGAACATAACCTGAACCAGATAAAGTCGAAGGCTCCTCAGTGCAAGGTCATGTCTGTTGTGAAAGCCAATGGCTACGGACACGGCTTACTGCATATAGCCAAGCATTCAAAAAGCTCTGATGCTTTTGGTGTGGCGCGTATTGAAGAAGCGTTACAACTTCGTGCTGGTGGCATTGTTAAACCTATTTTGTTGCTGGAAGGATTTTACTCTTCGGGCGATTTGCCAATCTTGGTGACCAATAACATTCAAACCGTGGTGCATTGTGAAGAGCAATTAAGCGCGCTAGAGAATGCGGATTTGGAAACACCCGTTGTGGTATGGCTAAAAGTCGACAGTGGTATGCACCGATTAGGTGTTCGCCCTGAGCAATACCAAAACTTTGTTGAGCGTTTGCATCAATGTGCGAATGTTGCCAAACCTCTACGTTACATGAGCCACTTCGGTTGTGCTGATGAACTGGATAGAGCAACCACCGTTGAACAGACAGAGCTTTTCTTGTCGCTTACTAAAGGTTGTGAAGGGGAGCGTTCACTTGCTGCCTCTGCGGGTTTACTCGCTTGGCCAGACAGCCACCTTGATTGGGTTCGTCCGGGAATCATATCTTACGGTGTCTCTCCGTTTGTTGATAAATCAGCGCAAGAGCTTGGATTTTTGCCTGTGATGACCCTGACCTCACACCTAATTGCCGTTCGCGATGTGAAAGCCGGTGAAAGTGTGGGTTATGGCGGAAACTGGACCAGTGAACGTGATACCAAGGTTGGTGTTATCGCGATTGGTTACGGTGATGGTTATCCTCGTACTGCACCTAACGGTACTCCAGTGTTCGTTAACGGTCGAAAAGTACCGATCGCAGGACGTGTATCAATGGACATGCTAACGGTTGATCTAGGCCCTGATGCGGCAGATAAAGTCGGCGATGAAGCGACTCTGTGGGGTAAAGATTTACCTTCAGAAGAAGTGGCTGAACATATCGGCACTATCGCTTACGAGTTAGTCACTAAGCTGACTTCGCGTGTTGCGATGGAATATGTGAAGTAATCATGGATCTTGATAAGTAAATTATGTTCAAGCGAACGACTCGAAGCTGGCTAATGTCTGCAATGACATTACTCGGTGTCAGCTTTTCTTCTTCCGCTGTGAGTGAAGAAAAAGATTCAGCCTTTGTTCCTTTCTACTTCAGCACCGAAACCATGGGTAACACCTTTGGGGTTGCGGGTGTCGCAAAGGGTGTTTGGCAACCTCAAGCCGCTCTGTTTGGTATGGCACTCTATTCAGACAAAGACAGTTACGTCGGTTTTCTATCGGCTTTTAACTATGCCTTGTCTGAGAACGTATTGTTTAGCACTCAGATGTATCAAGCGCGCTTCAACGACAACCCGTATTACATTGGTTCTCAAGGCGATAATGATTCATCTATCGATGACAAAACCATTGCTGATGGCTTAGAGCAAAACTATCAGTTTGAGTTTAAGTATTTGCTACCTTGGGGCAACGTTGCAGAACACGGTTTACTCGGTGCTTTTCAGCCAATCAAAGATGTGAGCTTTGCTTCGCCAATCGAATCGGGTGTCAGTTCGATTTTATTTACACCTTTTTATACTGCTCGTGAGCTAGAAGGTTTAAATAATACTGAAGAGGCGACCGGTTTTAGTTTGGCGTTCGATTGGGATAATCGTGATAGCACACGTAACCCAACCAAAGGATCTCATACCAATCTTGAGTTCACGACGGGCGCTGAAAGTTGGTCTAACGACGATTTGTGGCTGAAATGGACTTTTCAAAACAGTCAGTACTTCGCTTTAGGTCCTCTAGGAGACTTGTTCGACCAACAAGTTGTGGCACTCGATTTCTATACTGCTGATACACCAACCTGGGATAACTGTTCTGGGCAGGATTGTGCTCGTCCACCGGAAACAGAACAAGCTCGATTGGGTGGTTTGTATCGTTTACGTGGCTATACCGGAGGTCGATATCATGGGCGATCTGCTGTTCACTATTCTGCAGAGTATCGAGTGCTCCCAGATTGGCAGCCACTCGGTGATATTCCGCTGATCAACTACTACGACCTGCCTTGGTGGCAATGGGTCGCATTCGCCGAAGTAGGGCGTGTGGCTGATGAGTACGATATCAAAGAATTGCACACCGATATGAAATGGAGCTTAGGCGGCGCGGTTCGTTTTCAAGTGGAAGGCATTGTTGTTCGTGCAGAATTAGCGCGAGGCGGTGATGAAGGAACCTTTAGGGTTATGATAAACCAGCCCTTCTAAAGCTTTCGGCCTACAGTAGGCCAAATACTATCTTGATAAGAGTGGTCGTGGAAACACACCACTCTTTTTGTATTAAAAAGGCACTGTTTTTATTAATAAAATCTTGCTTTCAAATAGTCTACTCACCTTGAATAGTCGCAATCACTGTGCGGCTGCCACCACAATCACGGTGTTCACCCAAGTATATTCCCTGCCATGTTCCCAAAGCTAAACGACCGTTGCTAATTGGTATTGTCACACTGGTGCCAAGTGTCGATGCTTTAATGTGGGCAGGCATGTCATCATCACCTTCATAGGTGTGTCTGTAGTAGGGCGCTCGCTCTGGGACAAACTTATTAAAGTGCGACTCCATATCGGTACGGACGGTAGGATCAGCGTTCTCGTTTAGCGTGAGGCTGGCAGAGGTATGTTGGATAAAAAGATGTAATAAACCAACAGATAGAGAATTGATATCGTGTATCTGTTGTTCAATTTCATCAGTAATGAGATGAAATCCACGCTTTCTTGCATTTAGGTGTATAGTCTTCTGAATCCACATACGCCATCCTTTATAATGTGTTTGGAAAAAAAGTGGTTTAACGCTATCTTTTGAACTTGAATTTATCAGCTATCGCTCACATTTAATTATGTTAGAGCCTGAGTCAGCATCGATCTCTCTATCAGGAAATCGAATCCTGATTTATCTCAAGGTGGCGCTCTTCATATACGGCATAATACGTCGTGAAAAAAAATTACAAAGAATCTTTCAGTGGTGACGCGGTTTGGTCATCACAGAAAAATATAAACTTTCGCCTAATCGGGGGTTCTATTCATCACCCAGGTGACGTTTAGAATAAAACCTACAGTAACATCGGGATAGATACCATGTTGAAAAATATCAATCCAACGCAAACACAAGCGTGGAAAGCTCTAACGGCACATTTTGAGTCTGCTCAAGATATGGATATGAAAGAGCTGTTTGCTCAAGATGCAAAGCGTTTCGAGAGCTTTTCTACTCGTTTCGGTTCTGACATCTTAGTGGATTACTCTAAGAACCTTATCGATGCTGAAACTATGCAGCACCTATTTGCTCTTGCGAACGAGACTGAAGTTAAGTCTGCAATCGAAGCAATGTTCGGTGGTGATGCAATCAACAAGACTGAAGGTCGTTCAGTACTTCACACTGCTCTACGTAACCGTAGCGACAAGCCAGTAATGGTTGACGGCAAAGACGTAATGCCAGCAGTTAACGCTGTACTAGCAAAAATGGAACTGTTCACACACCGCATCGTTTCTGGTGAGTGGAAAGGTTACACAGGTAAAGAGATCACTGATGTTGTAAACATCGGTATCGGCGGTTCGGATCTTGGTCCATACATGGTGACTGAAGCACTAACGCCATACAAAACTCGCCTAAACATGCACTTCGTTTCTAACGTAGATGGCACTCACATCGTTGAGACACTTAAGCCTCTTAACCCAGAAACAACGCTATTCTTAGTGGCATCTAAAACATTCACGACTCAAGAAACAATGACTAATGCGCACTCTGCACGTGATTGGTTCTTGGCTGAAGCGGGTGACAACGCACACGTAGCTAAACACTTCGCAGCACTATCAACTAACGCAACTGCGGTAGCTGAGTTTGGTATTGATACTGACAACATGTTCGAATTCTGGGACTGGGTTGGTGGTCGTTACTCACTATGGTCTGCAATCGGTCTTTCTATCTCACTATCTGTTGGCTTCGATAACTTCGTTGAGCTACTAGAAGGTGCTCACGAGATGGATAACCACTTTGCTTCAACTGAGTTTGAAAGCAACATTCCAGTAATCCTTGCGCTTATCGGTATTTGGTATAACAACTTCCACGGCGCTGAGTCAGAAGCAATTCTACCTTACGACCAGTACATGCACCGTTTTGCAGCTTACTTCCAGCAAGGCAACATGGAATCAAACGGTAAGTTTGTAGACCGTGAAGGCAACCCGGTAGAGTACCAAACAGGTCCTATCATCTGGGGCGAACCTGGTACAAACGGTCAGCATGCTTTCTACCAACTGATTCACCAAGGCACTAAGCTGATCCCATCAGACTTCATTGCTCCTGCTATCAGCCACAACCCAGCATCTGATCACCACCAGAAGCTAATGTCTAACTTCTTTGCTCAAACTGAAGCACTAGCATTCGGTAAGACAAAAGAGACAGTGGAAGCTGAATTCCTAGCGGCTGGCAAAACAGCTGAAGAAGTGGCTGAGCTTGTACCTTTCAAAGTATTTGAAGGTAACCGTCCAACGAACTCTATTCTTGTTAAGCAAATCAACCCTCGCTCTTTAGGTAACCTAATCGCGATGTACGAGCACAAGATCTTCGTTCAAGGCGTTATCTGGAACATCTTCAGCTTCGACCAATGGGGTGTAGAACTTGGTAAGCAACTAGCAAACCAAATTCTTCCAGAGCTTGCTGACGATGCTCAAGTAACGTCTCACGACAGCTCAACTAACGGTCTAATCAACGCATTTAAAGCGCTTAAAGCTTAATTGAGTTGATAGCACCAAAAAAACGCCAACCTTCGGGTTGGCGCTTTTGTATCTGTATAGCAAGCATTGGTTAAATCGCAGGTAATAAAAAAGGCTGGCATGATGCCAACCTTCTTTGAGTTGATACTCAGTACTGCTAGAAATAAACAGCTGTTATTCGAAACAGATCTCGATGAAAGCATTACCCCATTGAGATGAGAAAGGCATGATGATGATTGCCCCATCACACTTGTGACGAATCGTATGACCTTTACCGGAAACCACGATTGGTGTTGCCATATCGAAGTCAAAACCGCTTTCCGCAAGAATACGTTTCGCACCGCCAGTCACCATGTTAGTGATTTCACCCACCATATCGGTCACTTCTTCGTTGAGGCCGTTTGGTCGTTCACCAAGCATGTTTTCCATGATTTCGAGAGCGAGACCTTCATCAAAGGTGATCGACATAGAGCCACGAGATTGTGTACCCACCATACCAATTAGGCCGGATACATCACCACGAGCGATTTCATCTTTCTTAACTCTCGGTTTTTGTGGCTTCAATTCTAGAGAAGCCATCGTTTTTAATACGTTCATCAAAGAAGCTAAAAACGGGTTTACAAATTCAGCGCGCATAATGTTCTTCTATAATCTTATTCTTTCATCTCGGAGGAGCAAGATTGGCAAATGCCATGCGATTCAATGACATGATTCGTCAATTGAAAGCCATGCTTCTCAGCGTTACTGGCGAGTAGGGTGACAAGCGCATCGTCCTGCAGTTCTATCACAGTGCCACATTTATCGCAGATCAGTAGTTGGGAGAAATGTTTGTTGGCATTGCAAGAGCAGCAGCATATGAAGCTATTGGTTGACTCAACTCTGTGAATGAAACCTTGCTCCAACAAGAAATCCAAAGCGCGATATACTGTAGGTGGCTTGGCTTGCGGTTCACTGACTTTCAACTGCTCTAATAATTCATAAGCACTGGAGGCTTTTTTATTAGAGAGGATGAGCTCAAACACTCGCTTTCTTTGAGGTGTTAATCTAACGCCTCGCGATGCGCATATCCCTTCAACTTGCTCTATTAATGTGTGGTCCAAATTTTTCACCATTCAATCGGACATCCCTAATCAAACCTTATTTCTAGGTTACTACGTTTTGGGAGCCAATGATTTCTATTAAAGTCAGGTACAGAGCGTATTGTGACCCACGACTTTGAATAAGACAAGGTAACTCAAAATGACAGTGTGACTCAAGGCATAACTGATTAGTGAGGCTGAATTAGAGGTTTGGTGAATAGGTTTAAATAAAAAATGTGAGGTAAAGTTCATATAGCACAAACTGGGCATAGCATTTACAATAGCCGACCTTGCTTTTGCTGGGTATTCCAGCATATTTTTTTGACTCGCTACCAGGGTACTTTACCATGACACATTCATGTAGATTGTCTGTCGCTCCAATGCTCGATTGGACTGACCGCCACTGTCGTTACTTTCACCGTTTGCTTTCTCAGCAGACGCTTCTGTACACGGAAATGGTAACAACGGGCGCGATCTTACATGGTAAGGGCGACTTTCTAGAATATAACGAGCAAGAACATCCTCTTGCACTTCAACTCGGTGGTTCAAACCCGGTTGATCTGGCGGCGTGTGCCAAGCTTGCTGGTGAGCGTGGCTATGATGAAATCAACCTTAATGTCGGTTGCCCTTCCGACCGAGTTCAGAATGGTCGCTTTGGTGCTTGCCTAATGGCTGAGCCCGAGTTGGTGGCAGATTGTGTGTCGGCGATGAAAGAAGTCACTGATATTCCAATTACCGTGAAAACGCGTATTGGTATCGACGACCAAGACTCTTATGAGTTCTTAACTAAGTTTGTTTCGACGGTTTCTGAAAAAGGCGGCTGTGAGCAATTTACTATTCACGCGCGTAAAGCGTGGTTGAGTGGCCTTAGCCCGAAAGAGAACCGTGAGATCCCACCGCTAGATTACGATCGTGCATACCAAATCAAGAAAGATTTCTCTGATCTGGTGATTGCCGTGAATGGTGGCGTTACTACTCTTGAGCAAACTAAAGAGCACTTGCAACACCTTGATGGTGTGATGATCGGTCGTGAGGCTTACCATAGCCCGTTTATCTTGGCTGAAGTTGATCAGCAGATCTTTGGTTTAGACACGCCAATTAAGAAGCGCTCACAAGTGGTTGAAGAAATGTACCCGTACATTGAGCGTGAGCTTTCAAATGGTGCAAGCTTAGGACACATCTCTCGTCATATGCTTGGTTTATTCCAAAGCATGCCGGGCGCAAGACAATGGCGTCGTTACATCAGTGAGAATGCGCATAAGAAAGGCGCGGGCATTGAGGTGGTGCAGACAGCATTGGCTAAGATTCCTAAAGAGCTAAATGTTTAAGCTCCCTCTAAGTTAAAAACTTAAGGTTAAATTCGCCACTAGAGGCTAAATTTACCACTGTAAGTTTCTGAAAAGCCACGCATGAAGATGTGTGGCTTTTTATTTATCTGATAAATAAGGGTTTTATTGGTTTGGCACACTTGGTATGGAAGCTGCAATGTTAGAAAGTAGGAAAGATAGGTCATTAACTCATTAGGGAGACCATTATGTTTGAATTAATCTTTGTTCTTATTTTCGTCGCAACTCTACTTGTCACTGGTATCACGTTTATGACGGTATTGGCTGCAACCGGAGTAGCGTTATTAGTCATGTTGGTCTTAGGTATGATGGGGGTCGTGTTTAAGTTACTGCCTTGGTTGATCGTGATTGCAATCGGTGTGTGGTTTTTCAAAAACTTTGTACACAGTTCTAACCAGAGACGTTACTAAGGTCATAGTGCCGTCAAATCTTTACTCGTCAGCGGTTTATCGTTTTAGAATTTAAGATGTGTGGTAGAATTTTCCCCAATAATCTATGAATGTGCATACAATTAGCACTACGATATGGAATTGGAGCTATCTCAAATGAATAAAATGCCATTAATTGCTTTAGTGGGAATGCTATCTTTAAGTTCAGCAGTGTCTGCTGAAGAAGAGTTTTCTTACACGGCTAAAGTCGGTGCCGATATGTGGTGGGGAAGTACAAAGCTAAACGAAGTTAGACAAGATGACGATTCTAACTCACCTTCGTTGTATTTCGCATTTGAGCATAATGCCCCGATGCTACCAAACGCTAGCTTTCGCTATACTTCTGTTGATGCAGATTCATTGGCTTTCGATAAGTACGACTACACCTTCTATTACACGTTGTTAGATCACAAGCAGATGAACTTCGATGCGGGTGTGACGTTTACTCAATACTCAAACTCGAATTACATTGAACCAAAAGCAACAGGTGCGAAAACATCGACGTTTGATGAGTTCACGTGGAGCTTCTACGGTAACGCAGAGATCAATGTGCCGGACACTAACTTCGATATCATTGGTACGATGGAGTTCGGTGATAGCAGTGGTATTAAGAGCACTGACTTGATGGCGGGTGTTCAGTACCGAATTCCAGTATCAGAATCTGAAATTGCCCTGCGTGGTGGTTACCGTGTTATCGATTTAGATTCGGATGAGTTCTTTAGCTCAGAACTAGGCAAGAGCTTTGTCATGGTCGATGGTTGGTTTGCTGGTGCTGAAGTGCGCTTCTAGGCCATATAAAGCAAATTTAGAACGAATTTTAAGAACGCCACTTTATTAAGTGGCGTTTTTTTATATCTATTGATTATATCTTTCTGGAATTAGTTAGCACATTCATCACTTTCGACCATCCTTAATACAGAGAGCCAATTTGCGTCTATTCTTATAAGGTCTATGTAGTGAGGTCAAAGCAAGGGATGGAATATGACACTCAATGAATTACGAAATTTATATAGAGAAAATCTGTTAGTTGAAGCGATCATAGAGCCCTCAATTCAAGAAGGGTCTTGGGTTGTGGAGTTTCGCCATATGGGAGGTGGCTTTGTTCTGCTTACTGATGTTCATGGTGAAGAGTGCCATTACGCGGATTTAGACCTAGCATCTAAATCGGCAATGGCGGTTGGCTTTCAGCAAGTGCGTATTGAAAACCAGTAAGTCAATTTGCGTTTCAATCGGTTTTTACTTCCAAAAAGTTATAAAACATACTTTTCTATTCTTTCTTGTTATTAAAAGGAGTGGTTAATCTATCGTCACGCAATGATTAGGGATGTCGTGACCATGTCTTTAAATAAGAAAGAGTCTTCACAAAATAATAATGCACAGTCTGGGGCTAATGAGTTACCTGGGCTAGCAGCACCACTTAATGACCAACAATTGGGTCATCTTCAGCAAACTGTTTCTGAACTGTCTTCACAGCAACTGGCATGGGTCAGTGGTTACCTTTGGGGAGTGAGCCAAGCTCAGCCTGTCGGTGCTGCTGCGCCAATCGCTCAAGCGGCCGCTGCAGTAGCGGCTAAGCCAGCGGGTAAGCTCAGCATTATCTTCGCTTCTCAAACCGGTAATGCTAAAGGCGTCGCTGAATCGCTCGAGGCAGAAGCAAAAGCCTTAGGTATCGCCGTCGAGCTTTTCGATGCGAGTGATTATAAAGGTAAGAACTTAGCCAAAGAGACACACGTCATTTTCGTCGCTTCAACCAATGGTGAGGGCGAAGCCCCTGATAACGCGATTGAGTTGCATGAATTCCTTCAATCGAAGAAAGCGCCAAAATTATCAAACCTACAATACGGTGTGATTGGTTTAGGTGACTCAAGCTATGAGTTCTTCTGCCAAACGGCTAAAGACTTCGATAACTTCCTCGCTAAGCTTGGTGCGAAATCGTTTGTCGATCGCCTTGATTGTGATGTTGATTACGAAGAATCAGCAACGGAATGGCGCGCTAAAGCATTAGAGCAAGTAAAAGAGACGCTATCGACAGGTGCCGAGGCTGATATCGTTCAGTTACCAGTAGGCCAAGCAGCTGCCGGTCATTCGCAATACACCAAACAAAATCCATATACAGCGACACTATTAACCAGTCAAAAGATCACGGGTCGTGACTCGGGTAAAGATGTTCGTCATATCGAGATTGATCTTGATGAGTCGGGCATTACCTACCAACCCGGCGATGCGCTAGGCGTATGGTATGAAAACAGTTCAGAACTCGCAAATCAGATTCTTTCTAAGGTTGGGTTATCGGGTATCGAAAGTGTCGATGTCGATGGTGAGAATCTATCTATCCATAGTGCGCTAGTGAGTAAATTTGAGATTACCACTTCAAACCCTCAACTTGTGACTAAGTTTGCTGAGTTATCGGGCAGCAAGAAGTTAATCAAGCTGGTGGAAGATAAAGACAAGCTTCGTGAATACGCGGGTAATACTCAAGTTGTCGATGTTTTAGCTGAGAAGAAAACTAAGCTATCGGCTGATGAGTTAATTGGCCTGTTACGTAAGCTGACACCGCGTCTCTATTCTATTGCATCAAGCCAAGCAGAAGTAGATGAAGAAGTTCACTTGACGGTTGGTTTGGTTGAATACCAAAAAGGCGAAGAGTCTCGTTTAGGCGGAGCTTCTAGCTTCTTAGCTCAACGTCTTGAAGAGGGTGGTGAAGTGAAGGTGTTTGTTGAGAACAACAATAACTTCAAATTACCACAAGACGACAATACACCAATCATCATGGTCGGCCCGGGTACCGGTATCGCACCGTTCCGCAGTTTTGTTCAAGAGCGTGAAAACAATGATGCTGAAGGAAAAAGCTGGTTGTTCTTTGGTGACCGTACCTTTACTCAAGATTTCTTATACCAAGTTGAATGGCAAAAGTACCTCAAGTCTGGCGCGCTAACTAAGCTCGATGTTGCCTTTAGCCGTGACCAAAAAGAAAAGGTTTATGTTCAGGACCGTTTAATCGAACAAGCAGAGCAGGTGTGGCAATGGCTGCAAGAGGGCGCGTACCTCTATGTCTGTGGCGATGCGACTCGAATGGCTAAAGATGTTCATGAAGCGTTAGTTTCGATAGCGGAAAAGCATGGCAACCAGAGCCGCGAGCAAGCTGAACAATATATTAATGATTTACGTAAAGCGAAACGTTACCAAAGGGATGTGTACTAATGAGCAAGCAAGTAATAGAGCAAGAAGTGCTAGGTCAAGTACTTGGACCTTTGGCTGACAATGAGCGTCTTAAGCGTGAAAGTAATAACCTACGCGGTACGATTGAACAAGATCTCCAAGACCGCATAACAGGTGGCTTTACTGCTGATAACTTTCAGTTGATTCGTTTCCACGGTATGTATCAACAAGACGACCGTGATATTCGCAACGAACGTACCAAACAAAAGCTCGAACCGTTACATAACGTCATGCTTCGTGCTCGTATGCCTGGTGGCATCATTACCCCTAAGCAGTGGTTGGCGATTGATAAGTTCGCAGACGAAAGTACCTCTTACGGTTCAATTCGTCTAACAACTCGTCAAACGTTTCAGTTCCACGGTGTCTTGAAGCCGAACATTAAGTTGATGCACCAAACGCTAAATAGCATTGGCATTGATTCAATTGCGACAGCGGGTGATGTAAACCGAAATGTTCTATGTACGACAAACCCGGTTGAATCTGAACTTCATCAAGAAGCTTACGAGTGGGCGAAAAAGATCAGTGAACATCTATTACCGAAGACTCGTGCTTATGCAGAAATCTGGTTAGATGGTGAAAAACTAGAAACAACGGATGAAGAACCTATCCTTGGTAGCAACTACCTACCGCGTAAGTTCAAGACGACGGTTGTCATTCCTCCGCAAAATGATGTGGACGTCCATGCTAACGATCTTAACTTTGTTGCTATTGCTGAAGACGGAAAGCTGGTGGGCTTTAATGTGTTAGTCGGTGGCGGTCTTGCTATGACACATGGTGATACCTCTACTTATGCACGTAAAGCTGACGACTTTGGTTTTGTGCCATTAGATAAAACGTTAGATGTAGCAGCGGCGGTGGTAACGACTCAGCGTGACTGGGGTAACCGTTCGAACCGTAAGAACGCAAAAACCAAATACACACTAGACCGTGTTGGTATTGATGTATTCAAAGCAGAAGTAGAAAAACGTGCAGGCGTTGAGTTTTCTGAAAGCCGTCCTTATGAGTTTACTGGCCGTGGCGATCGTATCGGTTGGGCGGAAGGCATTGATGGTAAGCACCACTTAGCGTTATTCATCGAAAATGGTCGTTTGCTTGATTTCCCAGGGAAAGCGCTGAAAACAGGTGTTGCTGAAATAGCGAAGATCCACAAAGGTGACTTCCGAATGACAGCGAACCAAAACCTAATTGTTGCAGGTGTGTCGACGAGTCAAAAGGCCAAGATTGAAAAATTGGCGCGTCAATATGGCTTGATGGATGATGCTGTTTCAGAGCAACGTAAAAACTCAATGGCGTGTGTGGCTTTCCCAACATGTCCTTTAGCAATGGCAGAAGCTGAGCGCTTTCTTCCTGAGTTTGTAACGGATGTTGAAGACATTCTGAAAAAACATGGATTACCAGAAGAAGATAACATCATCCTTCGCATCACGGGTTGTCCAAACGGTTGTGGTCGTGCAATGTTGGCTGAGTTGGGTTTAGTCGGTAAGGCGCCGGGGCGTTACAACATGCACTTAGGTGGCAACAAAGCCGGAACTCGTATCCCGAAGATGTATAAAGAGAACATCACTTCTGCTCAGATCTTAGAAGAGATTGATTCGCTGGTGGGACGTTGGGCTACGGAACGTAACGACAATGAAGGGTTCGGTGATTTTACAATCCGAGCTGGCATCATCGAAGAGGTGATCATTTCAAAGAGGGATCTGCATGCATAATTCTGTCGCTTCAAAACTGAAGTTAGCAGAGCTACTCGCATTGACTAAGACGGAGCAAATACTTCGTCTTGGACAAATCAATGCTGAGTTAGAGCAGCTAACCGCATTAGAAAGAGTTAAGTGGGCACTAGAACATTTAGAAGGGACACATGTTGTGTCTTCTAGTTTCGGAATCCAAGCGGCGTTGATGCTGCACTTAGTGACTCAAGCAAAACCCGATATTCCGGTTATTCTTACGGACACTGGGTATCTATTCCCGGAAACGTATCGCTTTATCGATGAGTTAAGTCAGAAGTTGACTCTAAACCTTCAAGTCTTTCGTTCTCAGCAGAGTCCTAATTGGCAAGAAGCGCAATATGGCAAACTTTGGGATCAAGGTATAGAAGGGATAGAGAAGTACAACAAGCTTAATAAAGTTGAACCGATGAGAAGAGCGCTGGATGAACTAGAGGCTGGCACTTGGTTTTCTGGGTTGAGAAGAGAGCAATCTCAATCGCGTGCAAACTTACCTATCTTATCTATCCAAAATGGTGTGTTTAAGTTCTTGCCAGTAATTGATTGGACAAATAAAGATGTTCATTATTACTTAGAGGAGCATGGTCTCAGTTACCACCCACTTCGCGAGCAGGGGTACCTTTCTGTTGGAGATACTCATACTACTAAGAAATGGGAACCGGGTATGACTGAAGAAGAAACCCGTTTTAATGGTCTAAAACGAGAATGTGGTCTCCATGAAGACGATGGAGAGCAATATGGCTCTGGGATTTAGACTCATTGCCATTTAAAAAGCTGCCATAAGGCAGCTTTTTTGTTTTCTAGGATGAAAATTAGAGCAATTGTGGATAAGTCTGTGGTTATTCTGTAGGTACTTTGTAGTTAAACTTGCACAAATAAGGCTTTGAGTGTTTATTCGCCATGTAATCGTTATTTTCGCATCTTTCTTTAATAAACACTTGCCAATGTGATGAACATCTCTATAATGCCGCCTCACTGACACGGCAGACGCCACAAGGCTTCAGCGAGA
>NZ_JBFSTZ010000039.1:0-36485 GCF_041467155.1 Vibrio sp. 10N.247.310.23
ATATTCATCAACGAGTGCCCACACAGATTGATAGGTTTAAATTGTTAAAGAGCTTAACTTCTTGAGCGTTCCTTTTAAGTAAGGAGCCTCTCGAAGTGGACGGCCATTCTAGCGAATTAACATTCAGTGTCAAACACTTTTTGAAAATTAATTTTTTGTCGCTTTCCGTCTTACTGATTCTTGCTGAAGCCTTGTGGCGTCTGCCGTCTCAGTGGTGTCGCATTATAGGGAACCCTCTCAGCTTAGCAACTACTTTTTCATGAAAAATGAATAAATAGGGGTTAACTGCCTAATAGTTCACCTAAACGTAAAAAAGAGAGCATTTCTGCTCTCTTTTTGCTCAAAATCTAAGGGTATTGTTAGATAAATGCGTAAGCATCAGCGTACATATGGTCACGCTTTGCTTCTTTATTCTGAGTAAATAGGTCTCTTGCAGCGCCCGCCATTTCAAAACGACCTGCAATATAGATATCGAAATCAGCTAATGATTCGAAACTTTGCATAACAGCCTCAAGCACATTACCTGTTTGGCCATGCCAAACTTCCGGTGCTTCTTCTACTACCGGTACAAAGTGCACATTGCTATGCTTTTCTGCAATGCCAACCAACTCTTCTTTAGCATATAACTGGCACTCATCTTTTGCGCCCCAGTATAGGTAGATCTCTTTCGAGCTATTTTGCGCGATGCAGTGATCAAGAATAGAGCGCACGTAGCTGAAACCCGTGCCACCAGCAATAAGTAATAGAGGGCGATCGCTTTCTTCTTTGATCCAAGCATCTCCGTGTGGAGCATCAATCGCAATATCGCCATCTTCAGCTTGTGCCTTCTTCATCGCTTCAACCACTTCTAGTGCGTAAGCGTTGTGCTCGGCAGCACCAATGTGCAGCTCAAGCTCACCTTCGTGGCGGCAAGGGCTACTTGCGATAGAGAATGGGCGCTTATCTTTCTCGCCCATTTCAACCATCAGGTACTGGCCCGCTTTAAAAGCGACCGGTGTTTCTGGGTGAAGTAGGATTTGGTAAGTATTACAAGCCAAAGGCTCGATAGACTTCACTTTACATTTAATAGTCATGTTCTTCCTCTTACTAACCCTTAATCGGCAAAGGTTAGAACTAAATTACTTTCTGCAAATGCTTGGCAAGCAAAAATCCAGCCTTGTTGCTGCTCTTTCTCTGTGAGCATGGGTTCAAGGTGGTAACTCACTTGCCCTTCTAATTTTTTGCACATACACATTGCGCATGCGCCAACTTGGCAACGGTTTGGGAAATAGATATCGCTGTTGAGCGCAGCATCCAAGACCGTTTGCCCTTTTTCTACTGTGAAACTGATGTTTTCTGGGTATAAGACTACTTGGTAGCTCATGAAATTCCTAGCTGTTCCCAGATGCTATCAATCTTTTTCACAACATCAGGATCTTTTGTGATTGGTACACCCCACTCACGCAGGCATTCACCTTCCCACTTATTGGTCGCATCGAGACCCATTTTTGAGTGTCCAGTTTCGTTCTGCAGGAATAACGTATCTCTCGCCGGATCCATTCTTGTCGTTACAGCCCAAATGATGTCATTCCAATCACTCACATTGACATCGCCATCACACACGATAACAAACTTGTTCTCATCAAATTGAGACCAAACCGCTTCCATGATTTTCTTACCATTACCGGCAGCTTGCTTATCAATAGACACCACAACCATGCTGGCATTGTCGTTTTGCAGGTGAACATCAATAATTTCAGGATGAACCTTGGTTAACTCAGCCAAGCTACCCTCAATATGTTCACTATTTACAGGTGCTGTTTGGACATCTGGCGATAACGCTAACTCTGCGTCCCACTTCTTAGTAATATCTAGACCCATCTTAGAACCTAACCCAACCACGGGTGAGGCAAAATCCAATGAATCGATCGGCGTGTTCTCTATCATCAGGCTATCGCGTGACGGATCCATATGTTCGCACATCGCTGCGGTTACTTGAGACCAATCACGTGCATTCACATCTTCATCACACACCAATACAAATTTGGTGTACATGAATTGGCGTAAGAAAGACCATACACCCATCATCACTCGCTTAGCGTGACCTGGGTATTGCTTCTTCATGGTCACGACTGCCATTCGGTACGAACAACCTTCAGGCGGTAGATAGAAATCTTCAATCTCTGGGAACTGCTTTTGAAGAATAGGCACAAACACTTCATTTAGCGCAACACCCAATACCGCTGGCTCATCAGGTGGACGGCCAGTATAGGTGCTGTGATAGATAGGGTTCTCGCGCATGGTTACATGAGTAATAGTAAACACATGGTGCTTTTCTTTCTCGTTGTAGTAACCAGTATGATCTCCGTAAGGCCCTTCATCTGCGAATTCATTCGGGTCGATGTAACCTTCCATCACGATTTCTGCACTTGCGGGAACTTCTAAGTCGTTGCTGATTGATTTAACGACCTCAGTTTTACTACCACGTAGTAAGCCTGCAAACGCGTACTCAGATAAACTATCCGGCACTGGCGTAACCGCACCAAGAATGGTGGCAGGATCAGCACCAAACGCTACCGATACTGGGAATGGTTTCCCAGGGTTAGTTTCCATCCAATCACGCAGATCCAATGCTCCACCACGGTGGGCTAACCAACGCATGATGATTTTATTCTTGCCGATCTTCTGCTGACGATAGATACCTAAGTTTTGGCGTTTCTTGTTTGGACCACGAGTAACCGTTAAACCCCATGTTAGCAATGGCGCGACATCATCAGCCCAACAGCTCATCACAGGGATTTTATCTAGGTCGACGTCATCGCCTTGCCATACCACTTGTTGGCAAGCCGCTTTGCGAAGGCGTTTAGCTGGCATGTTTAAGACTTGCTTAAACACAGGTAGTTTATCAAGAGCGTCTTTAAAGCCTTTTGGTGGCTCAGGTTCTTTTAGGTAAGCAAGCAACTTGCCCACTTCACGCAGTTCTTTGACTTCTTGACGTCCCATACCAATAGCAACCCGATTAGGTGTACCAAATAGATTGGTCAAAACGGGCATGTCATAGCCTACTGGATTTTCAAACAAAAGAGCCGGGCCACCAGCACGTAGAGTACGGTCGCTAATTTCGGTCATTTCGTAGTCTGGATCGACTGGGTGAGAAATGCGTTTCAACTGACCAATACTTTCAAGATGGTCGATAAAATCACGTAAATCTTTAAAACTCATAGGACTTCTACATGCTGATTATTCTGCGCTCAGTATATCAAAAAGGGTGACGCTGAGGTCCCCCTTTTTAGTGTGGTTATTGAGAGGCAAAATCCACTTTACGGTAATGCTTGCTCGATCAAAGAACTCTTCACCTGAGGGTTATCATTGACGAGATCTTGCAACCATCGCGTATGACCTTGTTTGGCGAGTTCACGCGCAACTAATGGTGCTTCATCAGCAATCGCCATCCTAGAGACAAGGAACAGCTTCACCTCTTCTGATAACGGGTTAACTTTGGTAAGCAAAGTAATCGCTTCATCTTTCAAACGCGGGTTCTTAGTCGCTGCCATCACCTGTTCAAGCGCGAACGTTTGTTTGGTTTCAGCAAGGCGAACTAGCTCAGCTTGGCTATGATAATCGGCCTTCATTCGCCATAGAATTTTGTAAACCTCTGGGTCTTCGCTCACTTGCGCTAATCGAACCACCACCTCAGTAGAAGGTAACCAACTAACAATAGAAGATGCGGTGAGTTGCTTAGTTAGGTAATCAACCGCTTCAGGAGACAAACTGTCTAGCTCTCTAATGAGCAACGCTTCTCGCGTTTGAACTTGATGTTCAGATCCAGATAACCACTCTTTTAGGTCGAGTTCCTGTTTCTCTGCATCTAGCACAAATACCAATGTCTTCTGATCTTGACGCCATTGTTTAATAAGGCGATTAGCAATTGAAGGGTAATTAAAGGCAGGTACCGTAAACTCATAGCCATCGCCACGTTCTAAGACTTGATAAGTGGGCGTGATAGCAAGTTGCTGCTCGATGAAGATAGACATCTTGGGTGTGAGTACGATTTTTTGCTGTTCAAGCTTCTTCAAGAGTTGGTAACGAGCCACCTCTTGCTGGGGAAATGTCAGGCGCTCAAGCGCAAAGCGTAGCGAATTGACTTCGTCACGTACGACAAGCTCTAGTAGTTCAGCAGTTTTCAGTTTTACTTGATCATTCTCAAGCCAAGACTCTACTGTAAGTGGAGACATCTCGGTGGCATAGCTCATACCAACCGGTGAAAATAACAGTGAAGTAGACAGGAGTAATGATGACAACAGTCCATGTTGCATTTTAACGTCCTTGTAACACTTTTGCTCATTCTGCAAGCTGGCGCTACAAAATGCAAATAAAAAGCGCCACCCGAGGGCAGCGCTTATTAAATACGATCAGCTAATCAATATTACTGACGACGCATTGCGTCAAAGAACTCATCGTTCGTTTTCGTCATTGCTAGCTTGTCGATAAGGAATTCCATTGCGTCGATTTCGCCCATTGGGTGAACAATCTTACGCAGGATCCACATCTTCTGTAGTTCATCGTTCTTGGTAAGAAGCTCTTCACGACGAGTACCAGAGCGGTTGAAATCAATCGCTGGGAATACGCGTTTTTCAGCAATCTTACGGTTAAGGTGCAGTTCCATGTTACCTGTACCTTTGAATTCTTCGTAGATAACTTCATCCATCTTAGAACCAGTATCAACCAGTGCTGTTGCGATGATCGTTAAGCTACCGCCTTCTTCTACGTTACGTGCCGCACCGAAGAAACGCTTTGGACGATGTAGAGCATTCGCATCAACACCACCAGTAAGAACTTTACCTGATGAAGGAATCACAGTGTTGTAAGCACGAGCTAGACGAGTAATAGAATCCAGTAGGATAACTACATCTTTCTTGTGTTCAACAAGGCGCTTCGCTTTCTCGATAACCATTTCTGCAACTTGTACGTGGCGAGATGCTGGCTCATCGAATGTTGAAGCAACTACTTCGCCTTTAACTAGACGCTGCATTTCTGTTACTTCTTCTGGACGCTCATCGATAAGTAGAACCATTAGTTCACACTCAGGATGGTTACGTGCAATGCTTTGAGCAATGTTTTGCAGAAGCATTGTCTTACCCGCTTTAGGCGGAGCAACAATCAGACCACGCTGACCTTTACCAATTGGAGATGCAAGGTCAAGAATACGAGCCGTAATATCTTCAGTCGCACCATTACCCGCTTCCATCACCATACGTTCGTTAGCGTGAAGAGGAGTAAGGTTTTCGAAAAGAATCTTGTTACGTGCGTTGTCTGGCTTGTCGTAGTTAACCGTGTTTACTTTAAGCAGTGCAAAGTAACGCTCACCGTCTTTAGGTGGACGGATTTTACCGCCAATAGAGTCACCTGTACGTAGGTTAAAACGACGAATTTGGCTTGGTGATACGTAGATATCATCTGGGCCAGCCAGGTATGAACTGTCGGCGCTACGTAGGAAACCAAAACCGTCTTGAAGAATTTCTAGAACACCATCACCAAAGATGTCTTCACCACTTTTTGCATGCGCTTTAAGGATGGAGAAGATAATGTCTTGTTTTCTTAGGCGAGCTTGATTTTCAAGACCTAAGCTTTCGCTAAGTTTAACAAGCTCAGACACAGGTCTGTTCTTCAGTTCAGTAAGATTCATAGTGGTGGAAGTTTGTTTAGTCAAAATAGGATCTGTTTTCTTAAGTTAAGAAGGATTTGGTCACAGGATCGACCAAGAAGAGAAATTCGTTCAATTAACGTGCGATAAATTAGCACTAAAACTAAGACTAGTCCATAGCTTAGAAAAAACAAAACCGCGCATTTGTTAACTGCACGGTTTCTTTTCAAATGCTGACCTGATTAAAGGTTAGCGTCTAAGAACTCTTTAAGTTGAGTTTTAGATAATGCACCAACTTTAGTCGCTGCTACGCCGCCATCTTTGAAAAGAAGTAGCGTTGGAATACCGCGAATACCAAACTTTGGTGGAGTACCAGCATTTTGGTCGATATTTAATTTACCGATTGTGAGCTTGCCTTCGTACTCGTCTGCGATTTCATCAAGAATCGGCGCAATCATTTTACATGGACCACACCATTCTGCCCAAAAATCAACAAGAACAGGGCCTGCAGCATTGATTACATCGTTATCAAAACCGTCATCAGTTAGCTGCAAAATCTTATCACTCATCTTCCACTCCAATGTATTTTTTAGAACTGGTTGGATGATAACCAGTAAATAGATGCCCTATTGGAATGTATTTACTTTCGTATTGCAAGCTTAAGCTGATATTCTATAGCAATGAAAAAGACGCATATCACAGAGCAAAAGTTCGCCGACTTGGATTTACTTCCGCAAGTCATTGAAGGATTGGAGAAAAAAGGGTTCGATTATTGTACCCCTATCCAAGCCTTGGCGCTCCCGGTACTGCTCACCGGCCAAGACATTGCAGGCCAGGCCCAAACGGGTACTGGTAAAACGCTTGCGTTTCTTACTGCTACTTTTAACCACCTGCTAAAAACATCTGAGCATGAAGGGCGTAAGCCTAACCAGCCACGTGCGATTATTATGGCACCAACGCGTGAACTCGCGATTCAGATCTACAACGATGCTGACTCTCTGGTTGAAAGCACAGGTATCAAGGCAGCACTTGCTTACGGTGGCGAAAGCTACGACAAGCAACTAGGTAAAATCGAAGAAGGCGCAGATATCTTAATTGGTACGACTGGCCGCATCATCGATTTCTACAAGCAGAAGGTATTTAACCTTAACCACATTCAAGCTGTTGTTCTTGACGAAGCTGATCGCATGTTCGATCTTGGTTTCATCAAAGACATCCGCTTCTTGTTCCGCCGTATGCCTGAGCCAAAAGATCGCCTGAACATGCTGTTCTCTGCGACATTGTCTTACCGCGTACAAGAGCTAGCGTTCGAACACATGCACAACCCAGAGCATGTTGTTGTTGAGCCAGAGCGTAAAACAGGTCACCGCATTCAGGAAGAGCTGTTCTACCCATCAAACGAACACAAAATGGCACTGCTGCAGACTCTAGTTGAAGAAGAGTGGCCAGAGCGCGCTATCATCTTCGCTAACACTAAGCACAAATGTGAGTCTGTTTGGGGTCACCTAGCTGCAGATGGTCACCGTGTTGGCCTGCTAACTGGCGATGTTCCTCAGAAGAAACGTGAAAAGATTCTTGAGCAATTCACTAAAGGTGATGTTGACCTGCTTGTCGCAACCGACGTTGCAGCACGTGGTCTACACATTCCTCAAGTAACACACGTATTCAACTTCGACCTACCTGATGACTGTGAAGATTACGTTCACCGTATCGGCCGTACAGGTCGTGCTGGTGCAAGTGGTCACTCGATCAGCTTTGCTTGTGAAGATTACGCAATCAACTTGCCACCAATCGAAGAATACATTGAGCACGCGATCCCTGTGTCTGACTACGATGCTTCTGCACTGCTAGAAGATCTACCAGCACCATTGCGCTTACGTACACGTAACCCGCAACAACGCCGCTCAAACAACAATGGCCCACGCAACGGGAACCGTAAACCAAACCAGAACCGTCGCCCACGCCAACCGCGTCATAACAAGGAAGCTTAGTCACTTATGAGTCAAACAGTGTCACCCCCGCTTTACGCTGCAATCGACCTCGGGTCGAACAGTTTTCATATGCTCGTTGTGCGTCATATCGATGGCAGCGTACAAACCATGGCTAAAATTAAGCGCAAAGTGCGTTTAGCTGCAGGCTTAGATGAAAATAATGCGCTTAGTACAGAAGCCATGCAGCGCGGTTGGGACTGTTTGAGTCTCTTTGCAGAGCGACTTCAAGATATTCCGAAAGAAAATATCCGCATTGTCGGTACAGCGACCCTACGTACTGCTATCAATGTGGATATATTTCTAGAGAAAGCGAACCAGATCCTTGGTTACGACATCAATGTTATCTCCGGAGAAGAAGAAGCTGCGACTATCTATAAAGGCGTAGCACACACTTCTGGTGGCAGCGGCCGCCGACTGGTTGTTGATATTGGTGGCGCAAGCACCGAGATGATCATTGGTGAAGGCTTCTCAGCGAAAGCACTAACCAGCCTAAAGATGGGCTGTGTTACTTGGCTTGAGCGCCACTTTAAAAACCGCCAATTAACCGCTACCAACTTTAACAACGCCATTGAAGCGGCGAAGTCGACGTTGGCTCCTATCCTAGATAGCTACACTGATATCGGATGGGATGTGTGTGTGGGCGCCAGCGGTACCGTTCAAGCACTGCAAGAGATCATGTTGGCGCAAGGCATGGATGAAGTGATTACTCATGCCAAACTTAAGCGTCTACAGAAACAAGCGATGATTACTGAGCGCTTGGAAGAGCTAGAAATCGAAGGACTTACCCTTGAACGCGCATTAGTGTTCCCGAGTGGCCTTTCCATTCTTATTGCTATTTTTGAGTTGCTTGAAATAGATTCAATGACACTCGCAGGCGGCGCACTCCGTGAAGGCCTAGCCTACGAGATGGTTGATGAGCTTCGCCAAGAAGATATCCGAGCGCGTACCATTAAGAGTGTTCAATCACGCTACCAAATGGACGTAAGCTACGGTGAACAAGTTGCTGTAGTCGCACAAACGCTGCTAGACCAAGCGGGCGCCGAAGCGTGGGTTTCAGAACCTCAAGCTGGTGTGCTATTGCAAACGGCAGCTAAGCTTCACGAGATTGGTTTAACCATCGATTTCAAAAAAGGCGGTGAGCACAGCGCTTATCTGCTGCAAAACTTAGACCTACCTGGCTTTACTCGAGCGCAAAAGCACTACTTGGGTGAGTTAACTCGTCGCTACCGTGAACAGTTAACCTCATTACCAGAGCAACACGCTATCTCAGGCACCAGCAGCAAGCGTATTTTACGTATTCTGCGTTTGGCTATTTTGTTAACTCACCGTCGTAACCCAGCGCTAGAGCCTGAGTTCAAACTGACGACGAATGACAACAATCTAACCCTAACGCTTTCTAAGCAATGGTTAGCTGACAATCCGCTGACCGCTGCAGAGCTAGAGCTCGAGTCGAATAGACAAACCGATATTGGCTGGCCATTGAATATTAAATGCCTCTGATATTAGTATCTGACGCTAGAAATTAAAAAAGCCCAAGTTAGTAGACTAACTTGAGCTTTTTCTTATCGCTGCATTAATGCTTTGTGTTACAAATCTCAAACTTAAGCGTTCACGCCTGTCGCTTTAAAGTCAGGGTTCACTGCGGTTAGCTTTCTAACAATGTAGTTAAGAAGCACACCGTACATAGGCACGAACAAGCCTAGGCTGATGATAAGTTTGAATCCGTAATCGACTAAGGCAATCTCAGTCCAATGCTCGGCCATGAATGGATCTGGGCTTTGGTAGAAAGCAATCGCAAAGAAAGCGATGGTATCAATAGCATTACCGAATAACGTTGAACACGTTGGGGCAACCCACCACTGTTTAAGCTGACGTAGGCGGTTGAAAACATGCACATCCAAGATCTGACCCAGTAAATAAGCCATGAAGCTCGCCGCGGCGATACGTGCAACAAACAAGTTGAACTCACCTAGTTGGCTAAAGCCTTGGAATGAACCTTCAAAGAACACCACTGACAAGAAATAAGAAACGGCCAGCGCTGGTAGCATCACTAAGAAAATGATTTTACGGGCAAGCTGCGCGCCAAAAATGCGTACGGTCAGATCGGTCGCTAGGAAGATAAACGGGAAAGTGAAAGCACCCCAAGTGGTGTGCATACCGAAGACGGTAAAAGGTAGCTGAACCAGATAGTTGCTTGACGCAATAATCACCAAATGGAACAAAACTAATAGTGCTAAGGCTTTGCGCTGTTGCGCAGGGGTAAAGTTACTCATGCTGTACCTTTTTAGTTTGGTTTGGGGGTGAGGGAACCCAAATCGAGTCATTTCTTCGAATAATCCAAGAAAGCTCTTACCAATAACGTGAATTAAAAAATGTATCTAAAAATTGCTCTGCTGAGCGGCGGGCGATTATACATTAATCAATATTGGCTGCAACGGTGAGAACAAACGCAAACGTTTATTCTCACTTTTATTGGTGAATAGCGCTAGAAGCTGTGTTTTAGAAGAGATGCCAAAAGTTAAAAACCGCGCTTGAAAAGCGTCGCGAGATAATCAAACTCTTCTCGGCTTTCTTCAGCATTTAACGACTCAAACCAAATTGATTCACTGTAATGCTCAGACTTTAAGAACATTCGACAATCTTCAAAATCAATCAACCAAGAATGCATATCGGCGTCCCATTGCTTTTCAACAACAGACGCTGACAGCAACGCCACCAGCTTTTCACCTAGCACTTCGTAAGAATCAAAATCAAAACTTGGAGACGTAATCAATAAACGCCCTTCCTCAGCTAAATACTCTCTTAAGCCAAATTCTGTTTGTGTTGTCATGTCCCTATCAACCTTATTCTTTTTCTATTAGTTAGACGTTTCTTGCAAACTAACCGTGTGTGGTGATGTGTTCTTGAATCAAATCTAAGAATGGGTCTGCGTACTTATCGAGTTTACGTTGACCGACACCGTTGACTGCCAGCATTTCTCCGTATGAAGTAGGTAGTATTTCAGCCATATCAATCAAGGTCGCGTCGCTGAATACCACATATGGTGGCAAGCCATCTTCATCAGCAATCGACTTACGCAGCTTACGCAGTTTCGCAAACAGCTTCTTATCGTAATTCTTGCTGCTTAACTTATCGGACTTAGCATTACGCACCGCTGTATCTAAACGAGGAACAGCCAATTCCAAAGACATCTCACCGCGCAGCAGCGGGCGGGCTTCTTCTGTTAGCTGTAATGTCGAGTTACGAGTGATGTTCTGGAACAGCAAGCCTTTGTGGATTAACTGACGGAAGATACTGATCCAGTAATCGTGGCTATGGTCGCGGCCAATACCGTAGGTAGACAGCTTATCGTGACCATTATCGCGGACACGAATATTCTGCATACCACGCATCACTTCGACTACGTAGCCCATACCAAACGACTGATTGACACGGTACACACAAGACAACGCCTTCTGCGCTTCTTTAGTCGCATCAAAATGCTTAGGTGGATCGAGGCAGATATCGCAGTTGCCACATTGCTTCTCGCGATATTCGCCAAAATAGTTAAGCAGAACCTGACGACGACACGTTTGCGCTTCAGCAAAGGCACTCATCGCATTCAGCTTGTGCATCTCAACTTGTTTCTGTGGGCCTTCTTCTTTCTCATCCAGCATACGACGCAGCCAACCCATATCAGCCGGGTCAAACAACATCATCGCTTCAGCAGGCAAACCATCACGACCTGCACGGCCTGTCTCTTGATAGTAAGACTCGATATTACGTGGGATATCAAAGTGCACCACGAAACGTACGTTGGGTTTGTTGATGCCCATACCGAAAGCCACAGTCGCGACCACGATCTGAATATCATCGCGTTGGAAGGCTTCTTGAACGTAAGCACGCTCATCGGTGTCCATACCAGCGTGATAACCCGCGGCGCGAATACCGTTATTGCACAGCTTCTCGGTCACCATCTCCACTTTCTTACGGCTACCACAGTAGATGATGCCGCAATTGCCCTTTTGTGTTTCTAGGTAGCGAACCACCTGTGACACGGGTTTGTGCTTCTCAACCAAGTTGTAGCGAATATTAGGGCGATCAAAGCTGCCTAAGTAAGTATGCGGGTCCAGGAGCTGTAGGCGCGAGATAATATCTTTACGCGTCGCATCATCAGCGGTTGCTGTGAGCGCCATGTAAGGCACATGCGGAAAGTACTGTTTAAGCTGGCCTAATGATGCGTATTCAGGGCGGAAGTCGTGACCCCATTGAGAGATACAGTGCGCTTCATCGACTGCAATCATTGAAAGCGGTAAACCCTGAAGACGCTCGATAAAGTCACGCATCAACACGCGCTCTGGCGACACATACACCATTTTCAGCTGACCTGAGTTCATGCGATTGAACACATTCAGCAATTGGTCACGTGGCATTGAAGAGTTAATACACTCAGCAGCAACACCATTGGCCTTCAGTTGATCGACTTGGTCTTTCATCAACGAGATCAGCGGCGAGATAACCAGAGTCAGCCCTTCACGAACCAAAGCAGGGATTTGGTAACACAGAGATTTACCACCACCGGTTGGCATAATCACCAAGCTGTCTTTGCCTTCAACGGCCAAATCAATGACCTCTTGCTGACCATCGCGAAAGCTTTGATAGCCAAACACATCTTGTAAGATGGTTTGCGCATCATTCGCGGGAGTTGGTATTTGCTCAGCAATCAGAGTGGCGGTCATTGTGGTTCCTAATCGAGGTATGAAATCAGCAAGCATCTTCGGCAAGCAAGTCGCACATTGTAGAGGGGAACGCTGGCGAATTAAACCGCAAATTGTTAGGTGAAAAGGGTTATCGCTCCTATACTGACCAACTCTCTTATAAATCTTATTAATAAGCACTCAGTGCTAGAGAAAGATGCATGACACAGGAAGAACAACAACGTACGCGCCAAGGAGTTTTGCTTGCCGTCGGCGCCTACACCATGTGGGGGATCGCCCCTATATATTTCAAATCTTTAAGTGACGTTTCCCCGTTAGAGATCCTTAGCCACCGTGTAGTATGGTCCTTTTTCCTACTCGCTTTCTTACTGCACATTGGCCGCAGCTGGCGTAAAGTCCGCGACACCCTGACCTCGAAACCAAAAATACTCTATTTAGTGGTGACGTCTATTTTGGTGGGCGCTAACTGGCTTATTTTTATTTGGGCGGTGAATTCCAATCACATGCTTGATGCCAGCTTGGGGTATTACATCAACCCACTGATTAACGTGTTGCTCGGGATGCTCTTCCTCGGCGAACGCTTACGTAAGCTGCAATGGTTTGCAGTGGCTCTTGCTGCGATTGGCGTATTAATCCAATTAATTGCCTTCGGTTCAGTGCCGATCGTCGCCATTGCCCTAGCCTTTAGCTTCGGTTTTTATGGCTTACTGCGTAAAAAGGTGAGCTTAGAAGCGCAAACAGGTTTGTTCATTGAGACTCTGGTTATGTTACCTCTCGCAGCAACCTACCTACTATTTATTGCTGATAGCCCAACCTCGGACTTCTCAATGAACCCGATGCAACTCAATTTGTTACTAGTTGCTGCTGGTGTTATTACCACCATTCCACTGCTGTGCTTTACTGGCGCTGCAACACGCTTGAAGCTATCGACCCTCGGCTTCTTCCAGTACATTGGACCAAGCTTAATGTTCTTGTTAGCGGTGCTGATTTATGGCGAAGCGTTTACTAGTGACAAAGCGATTACCTTCGCCTTTATTTGGGGAGCGTTGGTGATCTTCAGCTTTGACGGTCTGCGTAACAACAGAAAGAACAAACGCGCTAAGCAGTAACACTGATCGTTTTTTACAAGACAATCCCTTAATACGAAGATAAGCTTGGTTGAATTGATGACTATTTGACCAAGCTTTTTTGTACCATGGATAAAGTCCACTATTACTCTACCCCAACAGAAGATATCAGCCTGATCCAAGCTCAATACCAAGAGTTTGCTTTCCAGCGCCACTATCATTTGGACTTTCACATTGGTTTAATTACCCAAGGACAACAGAAATTCGTCTATAAAGGGACGAGCCATAATGTTGGTGCTGGCCAAGTTGTTATCATGCCACCCGATGAGCTGCATGATGGGCACTCCAAACTCGATTCGGGTTATCAAGTCAGTGTGTTTGCCGTATCTCCCCAATGGTTTCAAGATCTTGCCGATCCCAAGAAGAATGGTCACACATTAGGCTTTTCTGAGTTGATCCTCTCCGATCAAGCTGCATTTTCACAATTACGCAACTTACACGGCCTATTAATCCATCAAAACATCAGCCAGCTCGCTCAAGATTGCTTACCTTTCGAAGGGTTCTCGACGATTGTCGATCGTTATGCGAAATTTGGATCGAAGAGTGACATCAAACTGGGTAATCAATCGATTGATACGCTAAAAGACTACTTGATGGCGAACTTGGATCAACCAGTGCGATTAGAACAATTGTCTGAGTTGTGTGGTTTAACCACGACTCAATTCCAACGCCATTTTAAAAACAGAATGGGCATTACGCCTTATGCATGGCTGAGCCGTTTACGTATGGAACAGAGCATGCGTCTGATTAAGTCTGGGATATGTGGTACCAAGGTCGCGCACCAAGTAGGCTTCTATGACCAAGCACACTTCTCTAAGGCTTTCAAAACCACGTTCGGTGTACCACCCTCACAAATCAACTAAGTGTTGATAATTTACAATTGCTCGATTTCAAATCACGGTAAGCTACGCTCAATACGATTACTTATTTAAAAATAGCGGCAACGTTATTGAGAACTGACGATGAACGAAGTCACCATACTGATCACCCTAGCCTCTATCCACTTCATCGCTTTGATGAGCCCCGGCCCTGATTTTGCGTTAGTCGTGCAAAATGCGACGCGTCACGGACGCCAGACAGGCTTGTACATTGCGCTTGGTTTATCTTGCGGGATCTTGCTGCACTCATTGCTGAGCCTGACGGGAATCAGTTACCTAGTCCACCAACAACCCACATTATTTGCCATTATCCAACTAGCCGGCGGTAGCTACTTGCTGTACTTAGGCTACGGTGCACTTAAAGCAACCTGGCAAATCATTCAGAACCACGATGATGATGCCGATACCGTCAATTCCAACGATCTGATTCTGACCAATAAGCGTCAGGCATTTTCGAAAGGGTTTGCGACCAATATTCTTAACCCAAAGGCTTTGGTGTTCTTTATCAGCTTGATGTCGAGCCTAGTGCCTGCCGACATGTCTCTGTCAGGTAAAGGCTTTGCGCTTATCATCCTATTTGGTCTGTCTCTGTTTTGGTTCTCACTACTGGCTTGGATGCTTTCGACTAAAGCATTGCAAAAGAAACTCAGCGAAGCAACGGTATACATCGATGGCTTATGTGGCGTGGTATTCAGCCTTATTGGCGTGAGTATTCTTTGGCAGTCGCTGTCCGGTTTAATCGCTTAAATTCGAATCAAGATTACAATTCGTTAACAACACTCTGGCTATCTCATCTTTCCACTGCCAATCTAGCTCTGCATATTAAAAGGAGAAGATCATGCAGTGGAAAACAAAACTAACAACCCTCGCCACTTCTACCCTACTTTTTGCCTCTCACGTCAGTTGGGCAAATCAAGCTGCCGATTCCGTCGCACCCGAACAAAGTAGTGGTTTAGAAACCAAACAGCTCGTTAAAGCCAACGATTGGATGGTCACCGCGGCCAACCCTCTTGCCACACAAGCCGGTGCTGATGTACTTGCTCGTGGTGGTAACGCGATAGACGCCATGGTTGCTGTGCAACTTATGCTTGGCTTAGTAGAACCTCAGTCTTCAGGTATTGGTGGCGGCGCGTTCCTTGTTTATTTTGATGGCAAGGACAAGCAACTCAAAACCTACGATGGCCGTGAAACTGCACCACTTGATGCCACACCACGTCTATTCCAAGACGAAAACGGCCAACCGCTTAAATTCTATGATGCCGTGGTTGGCGGTCGTTCTGTTGGCACGCCAGGCACGGTGCAATTACTGTGGGACACTCACCAGAAGTACGGCAAGCTCGAATGGGCATCACTGATTAAGCCTATTGCTCAGCTGGCTGAAGAAGGTTTTACTATTAGTCCACGTTTAGCCACCTTGATTGAAAATGACCAACAGCGACTAAGCCGCTTTGCCACTACCAAAGCCTACTTCTTCAATGCCGATGGCAGCCCGAAAACAGCTGGCACGCAACTAAAGAACCCAGAGTACGCGGCAACGTTAAACGCTATTTCTAAGAACGGTGCTAAGGCCTTTTACCAAGGTGAGATTTCTACCGACATCATCAATACCGTGCAAACAGCGAAAGGTAACCCGGGCGTATTAGCACAGAAAGACTTCGACGCTTATTCGATTAAGCAGCGCGAGCCGGTTTGTTCTGCTTATGAAAGCTACCAAGTGTGCGGAATGGGTCCACCAAGTTCAGGTGCATTAACAGTTGGGCAGATCTTAGCGATGACCGAGCAGTTTGATCTTAAATCATGGGGACCAAACGACGCGAAATCTTGGCAAGTGTTAGCAGACGCTTCTCGCCTAGCCTTTGCAGACCGTGGTATGTACATGGCGGATCAAGATTATGTGCCAATGCCTACCCAAGGGTTAGTGAATACTGACTATTTGCAGGAACGTGCTCAGTTAATTACCGCAGGTAAGGCATTGGCAAGCGCATCTTCAGGCACACCGCCGTGGGATCACGCGATGCAGAGAAGCCAAGATGTTTCTATTGAATTGCCGTCCACCAGCCACTTCAATATTGTCGATAGCGATGGCAATGTCGTTTCGATGACCACCACCATTGAGAATGCCTTTGGCTCACGCTTGATGGTTAGAGGTTTCCTACTCAACAACGAACTGACGGATTTCTCATTCAAGACCCATAACGATGGTAAGCCTATCGCCAACCGACTTGAACCGGGTAAGCGTCCGCGCTCTTCAATGGCACCGACCATCATCATGCAAGGCGATAAACCTTACATGGCGATTGGCTCTCCCGGTGGCAGCCGTATCATAGGTTATGTAGCACAAGCGATCATTGCGCATACCCAATGGGACATGGATATTCAGCAAGCCATCAACCAACCGCACTTCCTAAACCGCTTCGGTACTTTAGATTTGGAAAAAGGAACATCGGCGGAAAACTTCAAACCTGAGCTAGAAAAGATGGGATTTGAGGTCAACGTTCGCGATCTTAACTCTGGTTTACACGCGATTCGCATCACAAAAGATGGTTTAGAAGGTGCTGCAGACCCTCGTCGTGAAGGTGCAGCCATTGGTCAGTAGGGAATAATCCTCCCTTTTTACTCGCTGCCTTGTGCGAGATCTCTCACAAGGCAGTGAGTAAATATCGATATTTGATGACGAAATTAGTCACCTAGATACCGTAACCAATTGAAATAAAACGATACGTATATTTATCATTCAAATAATTATATAGAAATTCGCTTATGCACCATTGCTGATAAATAAGGAATCGGTAATATGAATGGTGTCGGAAGGATGCTGACACGGAACAGGAAACGCCAAGGACTTGGTTATCTTCAGGATGAAGATTCGATTACTCAGGATGAATAATCGGCATGGATAGCGAAATGGACATTGAATGGACGCAATAGTAACTAGGATGGTTGCTACTAAGGAAAGACAATGGACACCTCTGGACGAGGAAAGGACTGAACATCAGGATGATGTAAAGGACACCGCTCAAGGAACAAGTGACGCGCGCTAACGAGGATTGTTGGCAGATCAGGATAAGATCAAGGACACCGCTAGGAAGGCGACGAAAGGAATACGCTGAAGGATAACAGCACACTATCATGGATTTGATGCATGGAGCACACTTAGTAGCCGGATTGCTGCGAGTAAGACTATAGACCCCGATGAGCGCAAGCTCTCGGGGTTTTTCTTTATCTGTCGTTTCACTTATTCCTCTCTCAAACAAATAAATCAAAGACCTTTAATTACAATTCTGACATTTAAAGCATTCACTTCTTAACCACTTCCGAGTAACGTAAGTCTTACTAGGCTCAACTAGTTTCATAACCATAATTAAACTAAGGACAAATTCATGTCACACGTTACCTTCAAAGGCGCTGCTGTACCACTAACAGGCACATTCCCACAAACTGGCGAACAAGCACCAAGCTTTGCACTGACTGCAGGCGACCTCTCTGAACTGACTCTTGCTTCTCTTGAAGGCAAGAAAGTGGTTCTAAACATCTTCCCAAGTATCGACACAGCAACTTGTGCAACGAGCGTACGTACGTTCAACGCAAAAGCAGCAGAGCTTGCGAACACGGTTGTTGTTTGTATTTCTGCTGACCTACCGTTTGCTGCGGGCCGCTTCTGTGAACTAGAAGGCATTGAAGGCGTTCAACACGCTTCAACTTTCCGTTCTCCTGCATTCGCATCAGACTACGGCGTAGCGATCGCTGAAGGCCCACTATCAGGCCTAACAACACGTGCCGTTGTCGTTGTTGATGAAAAAGGTGTGGTGACACACAGCGAGTTGGTTGCAGAGATCACTGAAGAGCCAAACTACGAAGCGGCACTTGCAGCACTGTAAGTCTCACTTTGAGGCAACAATGTCTTCAGCTCGTATTAACCTAATTTAGGTCGGTATCGAGCAATAAAAAAAGAGCAGCCATTGGCTGCTCTTTCTGTTTTTTATACGGATTACTTTTCAATGCTGAATAGTTTCAGATATCGAACTGTTTTCTACATGCTGAAGTAGCAGATTACAACTGTTCTAAACGAGCATAAGCCGTTACTAACCACTTGATGCCTTCACCGTTAAACGCGACTTGAACTCGGCTCTGCGGGCCACTTCCCTCGAAGTTGATGATAGTGCCTTCACCAAACTTAGGGTGCTTAACGCGAGAACCCAAACTAAATCCTGTTTCGTTAAAGTTCTCTTTCACGGCGGTTTGGCTAAAGCGGCCACTGCTAGCAGGACGACTCACTTGCGCTTTCATACGAACCTCATCCAGACATGTCTCTGGTAGTTCACGAATAAAGCGTGACGGTTTGTGGTACTTGTCTTGCCCGTACAAGCGACGCATCTCTGCGTAAGTGATGTAAAGCTTCTCCATCGCACGCGTCATGCCTACGTAACACAGGCGACGCTCTTCTTCTAAACGCCCCGCTTCTTCGGCCGACATCTGACTTGGGAACATACCTTCTTCCACACCCACCATGAATACCATTGGGAACTCTAGCCCTTTCGCACTGTGCAGAGTCATGAGCTGAACCGCATCATCAAACTCATCAGCCTGACCTTCACCCGCTTCCAAAGCCGCATGAGTTAAGAATGCTGTTAGCATGCTCATTTCATCCGCTTCTTCTGGTTTTTCAAACTGACGCGTTGCCGTTACTAATTCTTCCAAGTTCTCAATACGTGCCTTCGACTTCTCGCCCTTCTCTTGCTCGTACATCGCAAACAAGCCCGACGATTTGATCACGTGGTCGGTTTGCTCATGAAGTCTCAGTTCTATGGTGTCATCTTCAAGTGCATTGATAAGCTCAATAAAGCGGCTCAAAGCACCCGCAGCACGGCCTGGAAGCACTTGCTCTTCTATCAGAGCAATACTGGCTTGCCACATGGTTGCACCACGGTCACGCGCCGCAAGACGAATCGTTTCTAACGTTTTATCACCCAAGCCACGCGTTGGCGTATTGACGACACGTTCGAATGCCGCATCATTGCTGCGGTTACTCATGAGGCGCAGGTAGCTCAAGGCATCTCTGATTTCTTGACGCTCGAAGAATCGCATGCCACCATAGATTCGGTAAGGCAGACCACCTTGGATAAGCGCTTCTTCAAGCACACGAGATTGGGCGTTATTACGATAAAGCATTGCGGTATCTTCTAACGCACCACCTTTCTCTTGCCACTCTTTGATTTTGCTAACTGTGAAACGCGCTTCATCTAACTCGTTATAAGCTGAGTAAACAGAGATTGGCTCGCCATCGTTGCCATCGGTCCACAGCTCTTTACCCATACGCTCAGTATTGTTCGAGATAAGCTCATTCGACGCCTGAAGAATGGTTTTGGTTGAACGATAGTTTTGTTCGAGTCGAACCGTTGAAGCGCCTGGGAATTCATCCAAGAACTTCTGAATATTTTCAATTTTAGCGCCACGCCAGCCATAGATAGATTGGTCATCATCACCCACGATCATCACGCGACAATCCGGGCCCGCCATCATACGTAACCAAGCGTATTGGATGTTGTTGGTATCTTGGAATTCGTCGACAAGAATGTGCTTAAAGCGAGCTTGGTAGTGCTCGCGGATGTGTTTCTTATCGCGCAATAGCTCATGCGATCGCAACAAGATTTCAGCAAAGTCGACCAAGCCAGCACGATCACATGCCTCTTGGTAAGCAGAGTAAATCTTTAACCACGTTTGAGTTATTGGATCATGGTAGGCGTCAATGTGACTTGGGCGCAGCCCTTCATCTTTCTTGCCATTGATCCACCAAGAAGCTTGCTTGGCTGGCCACTGCTTTTCATCAAGGTTTTGCGCCTTGATTAAGCGACGTAGTAATCGAATCTGATCATCTGAATCAATGATCTGGAAGTCTTCTGGCAGTTTTGCATCTAGGTAGTGAGCACGAAGGATGCGGTGACAGATACCGTGGAAGGTGCCGTTCCACATGCCTGACGAGCTGCCCATCATCAACTCTTCAATACGACCACGCATCTCTGCTGCCGCTTTGTTGGTGAAGGTAACCGACATGATAGAGAACGGCGATGCTTGCTCTACGCTTTGTAACCAAGCGATACGATGCACCAACACTCGCGTTTTACCACTGCCAGCACCTGCCAGAATAAGTAGGTTTTCTAAAGGTGCTGCGACCGCCTCACGTTGTTTATCGTTTAGGCCATCGAGTAAAAGCGAAGGATCTATCATTGGATATGCTCACTACTGGGTATTTATACATAAAAGCTGATTATAACCTAAACACTAGGCTGCGTTTAGGATAATAAGAAGAAAAAACAATCAAAAAATAACATCATATAATCAGTAACTTAATAGCTAACACATCACTAATATTGATTTTTTTTATAATGCAGTGAAATTATTTCCGAGTTCTTCCTATCCTTTTTAGTAAGCAAGTTAACAACTTATTAACCTGCGATATAAAAATACTATTAAGTCCTAGAGGGAATGACTATGAAAAATTCTAATCTTGCTGTTACAGCTGCAATCACAAGTGTACTAGCGTTCGGCGGTGCAGTTCTTACATCAGCACCTGCGGAAGCAGCAGCAAAAGAAAAATGCTACGGCGTGGCAAAAGCTGGCCAAAATGATTGTGCAACCAAAACAAGCTCATGTGCGGGTACAGCAAAAGAAGACAACCAATCCGATGCGTTCGTAGTCGTACCTAAAGGGCTATGTGGCAAATTATCAGGTGGTAACACTCAATCATCATAATTGAGCTGCTTAGTATGGTGAGCTGACATTCAGCTCACCTCCACTTCTTGTTAGGAGAATCGTTGTGACTCAAACTCTTCACCCCTACGCAGGGGTTGGCCTTAGAACACCGCACTTGGACTTCTTTAGCCAAAATCCAGCCTTAGTAAGTTGGTTAGAAGTTCACAGCGAGAACTACTTCTTAGCTCAATCACCGCAACGACAACAACTCAGAGAAATTCGTCACGCACACAACATCAGTTGTCACGGTGTTGGGTTGTCGCTAGGTTCTGTTGAGCGCATCAATCAACATCATCTTGTGCAATTAAAAGAGCTCATTGATGATATCGAACCCTTCTTGGTTTCTGATCATCTCAGTTGGAGTCAGAAAAGTGGTCATTATTTCAATGACTTGCTACCGCTGCCTTACACAGAAGAAGCATTGGAAGTCTTCTGTCGTAATGTCATCGAGGTTCAAGACAGCTTGCAACGCCCGATGTTGATTGAGAACCCATCGAGCTACCTATCCTTCAAGCATTCTACTATTCCTGAGTGGGAGTTTTTGGCTGAGGTACAAAAGCGTACTGAGTGTCGCCTACTGCTCGATTTCAATAATATTTTCGTCTCATCTTTTAATCATGGCTTTAGTTGTGAAGAGTACTTAAACGGAATACCAGCAGACAAAGTTGAAGAGATTCACTTGGCAGGTTTTACCAAAAAGAAGCTTGAACAAGGTGAGATCTGGATAGACACACACAGTAAACCTGTCTGTGACGAAGTGTGGAAACTCTACACTGACTGGGTTGCACAACATGGTTTGCGCCATACCTTGATTGAGTGGGATCTCGATATCCCAGAGCCACAAGTTTTATTGGCTGAAGCAACCAAAGCCAGTGATATCTTGTATCAACACGACAAGTTCAACCAAAGGAGTCGCGCCTCATGAGCCACTCCCTAGCAGAGGTTCAATTGGAGTTTGCTAACGCCCTACGCTATCAAAACAATGGTGAGTACTGCGACATAGTGAGCGACCATTTTACCGATGAACAACGCATCCAGATTTACCGTAATAACTTTGTGATCAGCTTGAGCGAAGTTCTGGCAGCAACCTACCCACTCACTGAAATGTTGGTTGGTGAAGAGTGCTTCCAACAGATGGCTCGTCAACATGTCTTACATTATCCATCGACCTCTGGTGATGTCAGTGGTTACGGTGAACACTTTGAACAGACTATCCAAGCCTTTCCTGCCGTTATTGAGGCTGCACCTTATCTCGGTGAAGTGGCTTTGTATGAATGGCAGAAAGATAGCTTGGTAAGGTTTTCGTCACAAGCACATGTCGACCAGAGACCTCTTTCTTGCCTTGCAGATGTACCACAAGAGCAACAAGGCGCTTTAGTCTTTCATCTCAAAGATTCAATAACACTGATTCATTCTAGTTACACGATTATCGCGCTTGAACACGCCATCTATCAGCAGCAACTTGATGGGCTAGACATCAACCAAGCTGAATTTGGGGTGTTAATCCGAGCTGAGAATTCACAGGTTGAGAGCCATAGTTTGAGTGAAGAGAGCCACCAACTCCTCACTGAATTGCAATCAGGTCGAACACTCTCAGCAATCGATCCTTTATTACTACAACATCTGAATACTGTTATGGCGCTAAACGTCATCTCAGGTTTTTCAATCAATGCCGAATTGGAGGCATAACATGGATAACAACACAGTCACGAACATGATGGCTCAATACGACAGTTTGATTGAGAAATCACAGGCACTTTTTGTTCCAGTGCTTCTACTATTTTGTCGCCTTTGGGTGGCGTGGGTATTCTTTAATTCTGGACTCACCAAGATAGCTACTTGGGATAGCACGCTTTACTTGTTTGAATTGGAATACCAAGTGCCACTGCTACCTTGGGAATTGGCTGCTTACATGGGCACTGCCGCTGAGTTAATTCTACCGATGTTTTTAGCGCTCGGTTTATTAACACGACCTATGGCTGCGGTGTTGTTCGTTTTCAATATCATTGCTGTCGTGTCTTACCCTGTATTGTGGGATCAAGGCTTCTACGATCATCAGCTTTGGGGGTTAATGATTCTTATCGTTGTCGTGTGGGGCGCAGGACCATTCTCACTTGATAGAGTTTTGAAAGCGCAGTTCAGGAATTAAAATAAGTTTTCACCTCTTTTGAACTGCTAAAGCTAAATGCTACAGCCCAAACGCAAGAAACCAATCAATTGAGTGGTTTCTTTTTTAACTGGGATAAGCTTACTTATTTAGAAAAGCTTGTAGCTCTTCAGCAGAGATGCCTTGCTCTGCAAGTTCTTTTGCCAATAGCTGAACCTGCTCACCCTTACGAGACTCTACCACACGCTGAAATTGGTAAATGATATCTCGCAAAGTATCGATTGGAACTTGTTTTGCCGCACTGCGAATACGCTCTTCACTTTGGTTGCCTAGCTCTTTAAGCAGTTTACCAAACATGACCTTTTCAGGTGCATCTTCCATTTGTTCTAAGACGCGCGCCATTTCGTAGGTTGTTAATGACATTACAGTATTTTCCGTTGGGGACTAACGTTTCAATGAGTGACAAATATACCATGTTTTAACGTTTCGAAAACCGCCATTTGTATATTTTGTCACCCTTGTAACTTATGCCTTAGCAAACGTCGTGTGCCAAGACTTACCCGCTTTGCTCGCAAGCACTAATAACGCAGGAACAATCAGGAACATTTGCAGAGCAATCATCACTTGCGACGTTAAATCAAGACGTTGCATGGTACCCACAAGAAGCCCTGAACCGCTCATTTGGAACAAGCCAAGCAGCGCAGCAGCTGTACCCGCACGGTCACCGAAAGGTTCTAGAGCTTTACCTGCCGCAGCACCAAGAATCCAAGCAAAGCCAACTGACGATAAGAAGATCGGTAGCATGAACGCGATTGGAGTAGCGTGCTCAGCAAGCACCAACATAATCACACCCGCTAAGCCCAGCGTCGAGATACCAACCACCAGTGCTTTATAGGTACCAAAACGGTCCATAAATTTAGGTGCAGTAAACGCAGCTGCAATGTTGATGGCCGCATTAACACCAAACCAGAAAGTAAACTCTTTCATGGTTAAGCCAAGGTTCTCCATCAACACAACCGGTGCTGAGGTTACATAAGCGAGGATCACTGCCATCGCCATCAAACATAGAGTTGCGTGGAATAGGAATGAAGGTGTTTTTAATACTGACCAGTAGCGCTCTAGTTTGAACACCGCTACCTTTTCCGTCACCGGGTTCGATTCTTTCATTTGGAAGAATAAGATAGTACCGACAACGACGGCAAAACCCGCCATAAAGCTGAAGTTCGAACGCCAGCCAAATTGATGAGTTAACCAAGCGCCAAGAATCGGTGCCAATGCAGGAATAAAGCAAATAGCACCATTAAGGTAGCTGATCATTCGGCCACTCTTCTCTGGACCAAATAGATCGCGAACCGTTGCAAAGGCAGCTACAGAAGTCGCACAAGCTCCTAAGCCTTGTAGCAGCCGAGCTATTAGCATCATATCAATCGATTGAGCTGCCCACGCCAAGCAAGCACTCAATGCATAGATACTAACACCTCCCAATGCAACGGTTCGACGTCCTAGCTTATCCGCCAAAGGGCCGGCAAATAGTTGGCCGACACCCATGGCAAATAAAAACCAAGTAATCGTATCTTGTGCTAGTGCATGTTCCACGTGAAACGCTGTCGAAATTTGTGGCAGAGCTGGCAGGTAGATATCAATAGCCAAAGGGCTAAAAAGAACCAGCATTGCCAATAAAGCAACCTGCAGTTTACTAGGGGTTGGAAGCGCGTTAGAAGGCACAAGATTCTCCGGATGAGTTAATTTAGGTGCATAATAACCAACTAAAGATATGAACAAAAATGGCATATAATCATTAGCATTATTCCAATAAGGAAACTCACATGAATATCGAGAAACTATCGCGCCTCGACCTCAATCTACTAGTTTGCTTGCAGGTGCTAATGGAAGAGCTGAGTGTTACACGCACTGCACATCGATTGTGCCTGAGCCAGTCAGCGGTGAGTAAATCATTGGCCAAACTTCGCGAACAATTTAATGACCCTCTTTTTACGCGAAGTGCACACGGCCTACGCCCGACACCAAAAGCAGTGTTCCTTAAGCCACGGTTGGAAACACTGATCAATCAACTTGATGTGCTCACCCAACCGGAGACATTCATTCCCAACAACAGTGACCACAGTTTTCACATTGCAGCGGTTGAAAGTGTCTACCCGTTGATTCTTCCTCACTTCTTGCCCGCGATTTTTCGCCAAGCACCGAAGGTAAATATCAACACTCACGCTTGGACGGAGCAAACCTTTAAGAAATTACAGCTTGGTGAACTCGATATCGGACTCACGGGTAAAGACATCGACATCAACGACGCGCGTTTAACCATGTTGCCGCCAGATGATATTTGCGAACAAGAGATCTACCGAGATGCACAGATGTGTGTATTGAGACGTAACCACCCTGCTCTGAGTGGTCAATGGGATCTGGAAACCTACCTTGCACAACGTCATGTACAAGTAAGGTGTGATGGAAACGATCGCTGGCTACTCGATTACAAACTAGCTGACCTTGGTCACCAACGTGATATTGCTATCTCTGTGCCCGACTTCAACAGTGCGGCAAGCCTGTGTACCTACACCGACTTTGTATTTACCGCACCAAGCCACTTCACCCATCTTGTCGCGAAGCAACTCGACTTAGTGGTTGTGCCTCTGCCAATGGAATTTCCACCAATGGCATACACCCTGTTTTGGCACCGTGATAGAGAAAACGACCCAGCCTTAACTTGGTTGCGAGATATCATCAAAGAAAAAACTCTGCACCTCAGATAAAAATGGCGTTCAGCGTTTGCAGCAAACGAACAAAAGCGCTAGCTTATTGACCTAATAAGTCCCCTCGCATTTATATCGACTGTGAGTGTTAACAAGGACCCTAACAATAAGGATAAACACAGATGCACAATATCACTGCGGAACGCGTTACTGCGGTTCGAGCTTGGCTTGAAGCAAACCACTTAGATGCTGTTATCATTCCACATGAAGACGAGTACCTAGGTGAATACGTTCCAGCTCACAACGAGCGACTTCACTGGCTAACCGGTTTCACTGGCTCTGCAGGTGCGGCTGTTATCACTCGCGAAAACGCGGCTATTTTTGTTGATGGTCGCTATACCGTCCAGGTTCGTAAACAAGTACCTGGTGAGCTATTTGAGTATCGCCATCTTATTGAAGAACCGGCTTTAGATTGGATCATCAATTCACTCGCACAAGGCAGTAAAGTTGCATTCGACCCACGCATGCATACGGCGGCTTGGTTGAAAGGCGCACAAGCTAAACTAGCTGATAAAGTAGAACTCACAACACTAGCGGCAAACCCGATTGATGAGCTTTGGTCTGATCGCCCTGAGCCTGTTGTATCTGATGTTCGCCTCATGGCAACCGACGCCGTTGGCCAATCAAGTGAAAGTAAGCGTGAAGAAATTGCAAGCCTACTAAAAGCCAAAGGCACTGATGCCGCTATCCTTACTGAGCTGGATTCAATCTGCTGGTTACTCAACATTCGTGGTTTAGACGTATCTCGTCTGCCGGTTGTGTTATCTAATGCAATCATTCACGCCGATGAAAGTGTCGATTTCTTCTTAGACCCCGCTCGTATCCCTGCAGGCTTTGAAGCGCAAGTTGGTAATGGTATTCGTGTTTCTCACCCATCTGAGCTTGAAGCCCGCCTTCAATCTTTAGAAGGTAAGAATGTGTCTGTTGATTCAGGCACAAGCAATGCTTGGTACACGCTTGTTCTCCAAAACGCCGGTGCTCATATCATTGAAGCAGCCGACCCATGCCTAATGCCAAAAGCCGCGAAGAACGAAACAGAAATTGCCGGCATGAAAGCGTGTCACATCCGTGATGGCGTGGCGATGGCAAAATTCCTATCTTGGATTGATGCAGAAGTGGCGCAAGGTAATCTGCACAACGAAGCGGTACTAGCAGACACAGTACAGTCATTCCGTGAACAAGACCCAACACTGATGGATCTAAGTTTTGACACGATTTCAGCTGCAGGCGGTAACGCAGCTATGTGTCACTACAACCATGAGAACCAACCTGAACCAGGTCAGTTAGAGATGAATACTCTGTATCTAGTCGATTCAGGCGGTCAGTACTTAGATGGCACAACGGACATTACTCGTACTATCGCGATTGGCCAACCAAGTGACGAAATGATTCAGCAATTCACTCTCGCACTGAAAGGTCATATCGGCATCGCACGAGCTCGTTTCCCACAAGGCACTCGTGGTTTCCAACTTGATATCCTAGCGCGTCAGCACTTATGGGCAGAAGGCTTCGATTACGACCATGGTACTGGCCACGGTGTTGGTCACTTCCTCAGTGTTCATGAAGGACCGCAAAGCATCTCTAAGAAGCTAATCGATGTACCTCTTGTTGAAGGCATGGTGTTATCAAACGAGCCGGGTTACTACCGTGCAGATGAATTTGGTATCCGTATCGAAAACCTAGAACTGGTGGTTGAGCTGCCAACTCAAGGTGACTTCTCAGTACTAACGTTTGAGTCGCTAACACGTTGCCCTATCGATAAGCGCAACATCAACGTCGATTTACTGACACGACCTGAACTTGCATGGCTTAATGATTACCACCAGAAAGTATGGAACGATGTTAGCCCATTAGTTGAAGGTGATACATTGGAATGGTTACGCCAATCAACCACTCCACTTGCTCATGCTTAATGCTTAATGCTTAATGCTTAATGCTTAATGCTTAATGCTTAATGCTTAGATAATTCAAACTTAATGAAATGAAAAACGGCCACCTTAGGGTAGCCGTTTTTATTTGTCGATTTAACTTCGTCGATGTTTCACGTGGAACATAAATCTGCGTGTTCGCTAACCAGAGTAAGCACTGTGCCAGTCTCTCCACACAGGATCAAAACCACGTTGACGAATCATTGACTCAACATCGGCAGCACTTCGCTCATCACTTATTTCAAATTGCTCGAGTTCTTCTTCATCAGAAGCATAACCACCAGGCTGGGTTTTAGAAGCCGCAGACATACTCGTGATCCCTAATGGCAGCACGTTATCGCGGAAGGTTGCCGACTCACGAGTAGATAGAGACAATTCAACCTCAGGGTTTAATAAACGATACGCACAGATAAGTTGAACCAACTGTTTATCACTCATAATCGATTTAGGCTGCAAACCACCCTCACACGGACGAAGACGTGGGAATGAAATCGAGTAACGTGTTTGCCAATAAGTACGCTCAAGATAGTCTAAGTGAGCGGCCACGAAGAAACAGTCGGTACGCCAATCTTCCAAGCCAATCAAAGCGCCAATACCTATCTTATCAATACCCGCTTTTGCCAAACGATCGGGCGTTTCGAGCCGGTATTCAAAATCCATTTTATTGCCACGCAAGTGGTGTTCCGCGTAGGTACTTGGGCTATACGTTTCTTGGTAAACCATCACCGCATCTAAGCCGAGAGTTTTAAGCTCTGCGTAGTCATCTTGATCAAGCGGCTGCACTTCCATCGCAAGATAGTTAAATTGTGCCTTAATATTCGGTAGCACTTCACGGAAGTACTTCATCCCGACCTTGGTTTCATGTTCACCAGTCACCAACAATACACTATCAAACTTCATCTTTTTGATAGCGGCACTTTCAGCATCGATTTCATCTAAAGTAAGTGTGCGACGCTTAATGCGGTTCTCCATTGAGAAACCACAATACGTGCACGCATTCGCACATAAGTTTGAGAGGTACAATGGAATATACAACGACATTGTATTGCCGAATCGCTTGCGTGTGAGTGCCAACGATTGTTGCGCCATCTGCTCTAAGTAAGGTTCTGCTGCCGGAGAGATAAGAGCCTTAAAGTCTTCCAAGTCGCGTTTAGGTTTACTCAGAGCGCGCTCAACATCCGCTGCCGTTTTACTGAAGATGGACATACCAATGTCATCCCAGTTGAGCTGTTTAAATCGATCAACAAACGTCATAAGGACACTACTCGTCTAGGAATGAAGTTAGCGGACTAGAAGCAACCGCATGAGACACCTGTCCAGCAAGACCAGAAAGGTAAGCCATACGGCCAGCTTCAACTGCCAGTTTAAAAGCAATCGCCATATCAACGGGTTGTTGAGAAGCCGCAATTGCAGTATTAACTAACACGGCATCCGCGCCCATTTCCATTGCACGAGTAGCATGAGATGGCGCACCAATACCAGCGTCAACAATCACAGGGACGTTCGCTTGGTCGATAATGATCTCTAAGAAGTCTGCCGAAGCGATACCTTTGTTCGACCCAATCGGCGCACCTAGCGGCATAACCGCAGCACAACCCACCTCTTCCAATCGTTTACACAACACTGGGTCAGCATGACAGTAAGGCAACACAACAAAGCCATCTTTAACCATTTGCTCAGCCGCTTTTAATGTCTCAATTGGGTCTGGCATCAAGTACTTTGGATCAGGGTGAATTTCCAGTTTGAGCCAGTTTGTGCCTAGCGCTTCGCGAGCCAAATGCGCAGCAAAGATGGCATCCTTCGCGTTCTTCGCCCCGGAGGTATTTGGTAACAAGTTCACGCCAGCATCAATGATGGGCTGTAAAATATCATCTTGCTCAGAGCGAATATCAACTCTCTTCAACGCCATGGTTGCCAGTTGAGAACCGGAAGCTTCGATAGCACTCGCCATTAAATGTTTATTCGCGAACTTGCCCGTTCCAGTAAAGAGTCGTGATTGAAATGTTTTATCTGCGATAGTTAACATAGTTAGCCTCCTGCAATAGCTTGGAAAAGAGAAATAGCATCGCCTTCATTGACGACCCTTTGTTGCCACTGACTACGCGGGACAACCGCATTATTGATAGCAAAGACACAACCCAGATCGGGTAGTGAAAGCGCTTGGATGATATCCGCTAGAGACGACGATTGTGCAACCTGTTCTGGTTGCTCATTGATAGAGATCGTTATGTTGCTCATTGGGTTTCTTCTTCTAAATAGTTAACTGTAGATGTGCAGCAAACGGGGCATTCACTATCTTGAGTGACACTTAAGTTTTGCCAGTTCATCGTCTGACCATCAAACAGTTTGAGCTGATGTGTTGCAACCTGGAACTCGCCAGTGCTAATACGTTGAATCGCTGCCAGTGCTTGGAGGTTGCCTATGGTGCCAACAACTGGGCCGATGATGCCGCTATCGCTACAACGTGTCGTTTGTGGATGATGACTGAACGGGAACAAACAGTGATAGCACCCTTTCTGCATCTGATAATCAAAGACAATAAACTGACCTTTCCATCCGATCGCAGAACCAGAAACCAAAGGTGTCTTGCTACCAAAACATGCTTGGTTAACCTGCTGACGTGACTCAAAGTTGTCAGTACAATCCAACACCAAATCAGCGAGCATCACCTCAAGCTCAAGCTGGCTCTGAGTCATTCGCCTATTGATGGTTCTCACTTGGTTTCGACCATTAAGCTCAGTCAGTTTTTGCTTCAGAGCTTCGACCTTAGGCGAACCTAACTGGCTTTCCTTGAACGCAACTTGTCGTTGAAGGTTAGACGAATCCACACAATCATCATCAACTAATACGATTTTCCCGATACCGGAAGCCGCAAGATAGAGAGCCGCAGCATTGCCTAAGCCACCACAACCGATGACCAATACATGGCTATCTAATAGATTGCGTTGCCCTTGCTCACCCACTTCAGGAAGTGCGAGTTGTCGTTGATAACGAATGAATTCGAAATCATTCAGCATGACTTAGCTCCTGAGTTACCTCTTTAGCAGCACCTGAAGAACGGTCAGCCATTAATGCTTCGAAGAACTCAATCACTTGTTTTGGGTCTTCGGCTAACGTAATCGCACGTACAACAGCAAGGCTCGATACCCCACAACTCCACACCTGTGCGGCCGTCGACTGGTCAATTCCACCAATCGCAACTGTCGGATAACCGGTGAGTTCTTCTGTGTATGGGATAGTATCAATCAGCTGCTGATAGAGAGATAAACGCACAAGTCCTTGAGGCTTCGATGGCATCTGCTTAGTGGTGGTTGGGAATATATGCCCCAGCGCAATATAGCTTGGGTTGATTTGCACAATGCGTAGCAACTCGTAATAACCATGAGTCGATAGACCGATCTTAATACCAGCTTGGCTCAGTTGAGATAGGTTGGATTCTTCGATGTCCTCTTGCCCCAAATGAACACCAAAAGCATCATGCTTAAGTGCCAATTGCCAATAGTCATTGATAAAAACCTGAGCGTTGTGCTCTCTACCGAGTTCGATAGATCGCGCGATTTGTTGTTCTAAATCTGCTTGCTGTGGGTTCTTAATACGCAGTTGAACTGTGTTAATTCCAAGCTTGAGCAGCCTTTCGATCCACTCAACATCATCAACCACTGGGTATAGTCCTAGGCTACTCTTACTCAATTCCGGGAACGACAGTGATGTTCCTTGGTGCGCCCAACCAACACTAATATCCAGTCGCTCATCTTCGAGAACGGGAATAGGAAAGTTTTGATAGTTTGCTGGCCATGTTCCACGTGAAACACTAGATGCTGCGCGAGCTAAAACCAGTGCATCTTCTAATGGGAATTCCAACGCCAACAAAGTAAGTAACCAAGCAAAGTGACCACGACTATCTAACTCCTGATGAGCTGGAGTTTCACTCTTGATAGCACGATTAGAATCTAGCTGTGACCAGATATCCAATGCAGCTGAGTCATCTAAGACACCGATATAGATGGTATTCGGAGTTTGTGCCAAGGCATCGCGGACACCAGCTAGCGCCACTGAATGACTGTAATAAACGATATGATCAAGCTCACTTGAGCGACACTCCGCCAATGAATCAACATCATGAGCAAAACCAATAGATAACGCTTGCTGAGCATCAACGATAGAGAAGCATTGAGTTGGGCTTACACCCAACTCAACTGCATCGGTTGCCAAGCCTTGTCGCTTAGCAACCAATAGACAGCTTTGCAGCTCTCCCGTTAGCTCAATATTTTGAGATGGGATAAGAATCTTCACTGTCATTATTCCTCTAATTGAGCTTCTTTTGCGCCTACTGCTGGGTGATAAAGTTCAGAGCCAGTATCACGGAACTCTTGTGATTTCTGACGCATCCCTTCCAACGGATTATCAAGCATCTTAATCTCGATAGCCTGATCAGCAGCCACTTGTTCAGTGTCTTTCGCGTACTCTCGAACTTCTTGAGAGATCTTCATTGAACAGAATTTAGGTCCACACATAGAGCAGAAGTGAGCAACCTTGCCCGATTCTTGTGGCAGGGTTTCATCGTGGAAAGAACGGGCTGTTTCTGGATCTAAAGCTAGATTAAATTGGTCTTCCCAACGGAATTCAAAACGAGCTTTAGATAATGCATTATCTCGGATTTGTGCGCCCGGATGCCCTTTTGCCAAGTCTGCTGCATGTGCTGCCAGCTTGTAAGTAATCAAACCAGTCTTCACATCTTCTTTATTTGGTAAGCCCAAATGCTCTTTAGGTGTTACATAACAAAGCATCGCACAGCCGTACCAACCAATCATCGCCGCGCCAATACCAGAGGTAATGTGGTCATAACCCGGTGCAATATCAGTGGTCAGCGGGCCTAACGTATAGAAAGGCGCTTCATGGCAGTGCTCTAACTGCTCATCCATGTTCTCTTTAATAAGATGCATAGGTACATGTCCAGGACCTTCAATGATCACCTGAACATCGTATTCCCAAGCCACTTTAGTTAACTCACCTAGAGTACGTAACTCCGAGAACTGAGCCTCATCATTGGCATCTGCAATAGAGCCAGGACGTAGGCCGTCACCTAGTGACAAAGCCACATCGTACTTCGCACAGATCTCACAGATCTCGCGGAAGTGTGTGTATAGGAAGCTTTCTTGGTGATGTGCAAGACACCATTTCGCGATAATAGAGCCACCACGAGAAACAATACCTGTCACACGCTTAGCCGTCATAGGAACATAACGAAGAAGCAAACCAGCATGGATAGTGAAGTAATCAACGCCCTGCTCCGCTTGTTCAATCAAAGTATCGCGCATCACTTCCCAGTTAAGGTCTTCGGCTACGCCATTCACTTTCTCAAGCGCCTGATACATAGGAACCGTACCAATCGGCACTGGGCTATTACGTAGGATCCATTCACGAGTCTCGTGGATATTACGGCCAGTAGAAAGATCCATTACGGTATCGCCGCCCCAGCGAGTCGACCATACTAGCTTCTCAACTTCTTCTTCAATCGAAGAGCTTACAGAAGAGTTACCGATATTTGCGTTCACTTTCACTAAGAAGTTTCGGCCAATAATCATAGGTTCTGATTCTGGGTGGTTGATGTTTGAAGGGATGATAGCTCGGCCTTCAGCGACCTCTTTACGCACGAACTCAGGGGTAATTTCTTTTGGCAGGTTTGCGCCAAAGTTATGGCCTGGGTGTTGGTGATTAAGCTGTTCATCAGCGAACTTCTGACGCCCCATGTTCTCACGTATCGCAATGTACTCCATCTCAGGAGTGATAATTCCCTGACGAGCATAATGCAGTTGAGTTACACATTGGTCGCCAGTAGCGCGACGAATTCGAGGCAGGTTTCCGTAACGAAGGTCGTCTAGGGTTTCATCTTCTAAACGTTCTTTGGTGTAAACAGAGCTTACATCATCGAGCAATTCCGTATCACCACGCTCTTCAATCCATTGCTCTCGCAACTTAGGAAGGCCACTATAAAGGTCTATTTCATGCGTAGGATCGGTATAAACACCTGAGGTGTCGTAGACATGAATTGGCTCATTAGGTTCGAATACAGGCTCTTTTTTGCTGCCACCAACAAGGCTATCTGCGAGGGATATTTCTCGGACAGGGACTTGAATGTCCGCTCGAGACCCTTGGATGTAAGCTTTTTTTGAGTTTGGATAAGGTTGTACAGATAAAGAATCAATGAAATTCTTCGCTTCCAGTCTTGCTTGTTTACGACTCGACATAGCATTTTTCCTTGGCTTTTAGCCATTATTTATAGGGATAAAAATGCTTGACGGATAAGATGCTACAAGAGGGATCACTGCAAGAAAATGCAGTTGTGATCTGGAGATAGATCTCTAGAAGGATTCTAGTTAGATATCTACTCTTGTTCCCTTCGCAGGTATTAGCCTGATCAGGTTCAACGGATCCCGAGTTAACGGTCTCAGCCATATGGCACTCCGACAAGTACGATCGAGTATATAAAAACGGCTTGGATAAACCAAGCCGAGTTGTTAACAAATCGTAAGAAAGTTTTAAGACTTTATCAGAAGTTGGAAGCCGAACCATGCGGCTGAAATACTGAGAACCACATTGAGCAGTACATTGAGCCCCATCTTGAAGAACGCACCCTGCTGCATAAGAAGCACGTTATCCATCGAAAACGTAGAAAATGTCGTCAGGGCTCCAAGGAAACCAAGACCGATAATTTGTCTCCACGGCTCCGTCGCAACCATCTCATTTTCAAACGCGGCGATGAGCAATCCCATAATCAAAGAGCCAATTACGTTAACAGTCAGCGTACCGTAAGGAAAACCACGCCCTAACATCACAACGCATAACTCTGAAATCAAGTAACGTGAACAAGCACCAAACGCGCCACCGATGGCGATAAAACCTAGAATAGATAACTGACCCATGAATCCTCCCAAACAATAATCCCTATATTCTAGCTTTAACGCCGATAAAAGCGAGGGTAGAAACTAAGAATGCATGCGCAAATATTAAACGTTACAGGTGTCACTTAACTTCAATATATCCCATCAAACCCGTTTTCATGTGTTCTATAACATGACAATGATACATCCAGCGGCCAGGGTTGTCGGCTACAAATGCAGCTTTAGCTCGGCCATTTTTTCCAAGTAACACTGTATCAGTATGGAAAGGTTCTTCAACTTTCTTCCCATCAAGTTCCAATACAGTGAATGTATGGCCGTGAATGTGAATCAGGTGATGATATTGAGTGACGTTCTTAAGATCGAATATATAGGTTTTTTCCAGCTCTAAAGTCGCCAACGGTTCAGGGATATTATCTTTGCTCATCCCCTCCCATGCTCGTTTATTAGTTAGCCAAAACTTAGGCATAGATTTTCCATCTTTAGATACTGGAGAAACCGCCCCTTCCCATTCAAATAAAAAGTCGATTTCTTCTGCATTAGCCAAATCTAAATTGGGCACAGGATTAAGGGGTAAAGAAGGCAGAGAGCGATTCTCAACAAGGGTTGAATCTACAACCTCGAACTCACACAAAGAGAAAGGAAAGCGTCCTTTCATTTGAAGGACGCTAACTCGCCCACCGGCTTTGGGTGCTATCAGTCCAATATCCACTCGCATCCCTGGACCAATTTTATGTTGCGTCAGCTTATAAGGTGTTTTTACAGGGTTACCATCAATGGCAATCACCCATGCCTCAGCCCCTTCGACAGCTATAGGGTAAGTGATCGTATTGTCGACATTAGCGATACGTAGCCTGGTTGTTGCATGTTGTTTTAACTCATAGACAGGCTCATGTATTCCATTAACGCTACTCCACTCTCCTGGCGTACCCATACGAGCACTGAGTCGTGGGATCATTAGATCTTTCCATTGGCCTTTCTTATCTATATGCCAATGTTTAAGCATCAGTGCGTGCTCTTCATCAAACGGCACTGGAATGCTCTCCTCAACGATAATTAGACCAACCAAGCCCATACCAAGCTGCTTAACGCTGTTCATATGTGGGTGATACCAAAACGTGCCAGCATCTGGTGGCGTAAATTCATAAATGAATGTTTCACCTGGCATGATCGGTGGTTGGCTCAAGAAGGGAACCCCATCCATTTCGATAGGAATCCTTAAACCATGCCAATGAATAGTTGTCGGTTCTGATAGCTTGTTGGTAAAACGGATCGTTACCTTTTCACCTTGTCGACATCGAATCGTTGGTGCTGGAATCTGACCATTAAAGCCTAGAATATCAGTCTCAAACCCCGTCACGAGTTCAGCGGTTGAAGGTTCTGCCGTTAAGTCATAAACATACTTTCCTTGTTCATCAACCGACCGTTTCATTGAGCAAGCGGGCAGTACAGTGAGTGCAGATATAGCGAGAGATGATTGAATAAACTTACGACGGGAGATACCCATATTTGTTGCCTTTTAGTAATAACGACCAAAATGTAACAAAATATTGAGAATAATTCTCATAAAGAAGTGTGGATTGTGTTGTTAATTGCTTATAAAAGAGACTGAGATAAGTAAGCACTTACATTTCTAAGACAATATTCTATTCAAGGTAGGTAATACCAATTAAAGTAAAAATGTGATCTAATTAAGATTGATGAATTATTGTGAAAT
>NZ_JBFSTZ010000040.1:0-35874 GCF_041467155.1 Vibrio sp. 10N.247.310.23
TCCAGCCTAAATAATCATGTTTACGAAGATCATACTTCCTTTGGCAATACCACCAGTCAACTCAGCAGTGGTGGCACGTTACAGGTCATTGACCCGGATCACGATCAAGCCGGTTTTATCGCACAAACCATCACTACCGCCGAAGGTGGTCGGTTCAATATCAACGCACAGGGCCAATGGTCATACGATATTGACAATGATAAAGTCCAACATTTAGGCGCAGGGGAAAGCTTCCAGCAAACCTTTACCGTTGAATCTATCGATGGCAGTGCTAAAAAAGATATCACAGTGACCGTTCACGGCACCAATGATGCGCCCGTCGCATCAGCTGAAGTACGTTTAGCGAATGGCTTAGAAGATAATAAAATTGTCCTCACCTCAGCACAGCTACTGGCCAATTCTAGCGATGTTGACGACAACGATATTGGCAAATTATCCATTGAAAACCTACAGGCTGACCACGGTGCTATTGTATTAAATGCCGATGGCACATTTACCTTTACCCCAGAAAAAGACTATAACGGCGATGTACACTTCAGCTATGACGTTAAAGATGCTCACGGTGGTGTGACCCACACTGGCGCATCAACGACGCTCTCGGCAGCTGGCGATGCTGCGATCTTCACCGGAGATAAAAGCGGTCAAATTACAGAAGATCGCCATGTACAAGGTGATGCTCAACATACGATATTTGTCACTGGCGTGTTGAATGTTATCGATCCTGATGCCAGTGAAGATCATTTTTACGCCACTCGTAATGCCCATGCGGTCAGTGATCCCTATGGCGGTCATCTGACCATTGGAAAAGCCGGTGATTGGGCTTATTCGGTTCCCAATGCCAATATTCAGCACTTAGCGGCAGGGCAAGTCGAGCAGGTTCAATATGAAGTAACGACCGCTGGTGGTGATAAACAAATTATTACCATCAATGTGCATGGCACTAATGATAAACCAACAGTTTCTGAAGCTATCGCAGGTGCACATAACATTGATGAAGATGCTGCAAATGCGACCTCTGGGCAAATTATTATCAGCGATGTTGATCATAGCGATCAACATTCTGTCAGTATTGATAGCCAACATCAGCCACAGTATGGTTCTGTTACCTATAATAGCAATACACAAACTTGGGTCTACACACTTAATAACAGCAATAGCCATGTTAATGCTTTAAATAATGGTGAACAATTGACCGATAAGTTTTCTCTATTAGTCGATGATGGACACGGGGGCATTACAACTCAAGAAGTTGAAATGCGCATTGATGGACACAGCGATGTTCCACCAATGCCAACCCTAGTTGCCCCTGCAAAAATTACCGGCAGTGCAGGCAATCAGGACCTGCATGCCTCAATCGGAATTCCTCCAATTATTCACCAAGGAACGCCTACGCCAATGACAGGCTGGGGAATATCAGATCACCACGGACACTCTCTCACTGCATTACACGGTCAATTTGGTACTTTGCATGTCAATCCTGCAACCGGAGAGTTGAGTTACGATTACCAACAAACTTCATCAGGCGTCGTTAAGACACATACAGGAGGCTCTTACGGTAGTGGTACAGACGAAACCGACTCGTTTGTTTTAACCCTAGGAGGCGATCAAAACTCACAAGTCGCGGTGCACCTACATTTGCACTCGCAATCCGTCCATGGAAACAGCGGACATCACATTGACCAAACCACACTAACTGGCATGGATTTATCGCCAATCGCTCCATCACCTCCTCCAGCACCCGGCATGAGCCAAGCGGATGAACCGGATGCCTCTTTCAGCACCCCTGATGAAGTTACTCTTAATTTTGATGAGGTGACGGCAAACCTAGAACATACAGCGATAGGCGAACACGAACAGCGTTCTGGTGCCCATGCTTACCTAGACGCTCTGGGTATTAATGCTGACTCGCCGTCTATAGATTCACCGTCACACAATGTACCAGTAGCGCATGATATCGATATCATTTTCAGTGATGCCGAGAGTGCTTATGGGGCTGAGCAAACTGACGATGGTATGAGTGATGGGCTGTCTCACCATACCGATAACCCATCTATTGATGATTCTTTACACCATCATAATGACGTTGACGGACTGCCTGACATAGACCCAAATAACTAGAACATCACCCCTTCGGTTAGATAAAAAAAGGAGCACGGCATGTGCTCCTTTTTTATGCAAGCCAGAGTGGAGGACTTTACCTCTCTCCAAACGCCACGCTAACATTGGTATAAATCGGTTTCCATAAGTATTGGAACACCGACTTCTCGCCAGTTGTGATGTCTACTTCACCCGTCATACCCGGCAGTATGGAAAAGCTTTCAGGGTTATCACGGAAGTAAGGCGTATCAACCGACACTACAACTTCATAATAGATCTCGCCACGTTCGCTTTGACTTGTGGTCGGTGAAATACTCTCTACCGCCCCTTTTAAAGCCCCAAAGCGGCTGTAATCAAACGCATCAATCTTGACTCGAGTGGGCTGCCCAACACTCACAAAACCAATATCTCTTGGGGACAAACGTGCTTTGAAGTCAGCGTTCCCTCCGACAGGCACAATTTCAACTACCGTGCCACCCGGCTGAATAACACCACCATCCTGCGTGCTTGGTATGCTTTGCACCAAGCCTTGTAGCGGTGACACTAACATAGTGTTCGTCAATTTAGCTTGGCTTGAACGAACTCTAGCATTCAATGCTGATAAGTCAGATACGGCTTTAGAACGATCATCGCTCACTTTAGCTTTCGCCTCCGCCAGAAGCTGTATGATTTTTTGGTCATTACTGTCAGCTTGTCTAATCAATACCGACTTCTTACCACGAGCTTCTTCGATTTTCTGTTCGATACTGGCCAATTTTTGTCGCATTTCAAGCACACGTAAACGTGAAATGTTACCCGCTTTGTAACCCTTCTCCAGTATGTTCAACTCTTGCTTAGTCGCATTTAACTCTTTCTCATAACTCGGCAAGGCCTTTTCTACGCTACGAAGCTGCTCTGCAATTTGCTCGCTCTCTTTCTCAAGCACCACACGCTTTTGGAAGTAGAGGGCTTTTTGCGCGTTCAGCTGCGCTTTTTGTTGGCTGACGATCTCTGGGTAATCGACCTCAAACTCAGCAAGGTTAGGCTCACGTTGCTCAAGCAGCGCATTCATACGTTCCACACTGGCTAGAAGCGTCACTTGTTGGGACTTTAGCTCTTCAAGGGCGGTACGCTGGAAAGTGGCATCAAACTCAACAAGCGGCTGGCCTTTCTCAACCAACTGCCCTTCTTTAACAAGAATTTGCTTTAACTTACCGCCAATCGCACTTTGTAATACTTGCTTCTCGCCTTCTGGAATCACAGCACCTTTGGCTTTGGCGATTTCATCAACTTGAGTGACTACAGACCAAGTGGCAAAAGCAATAACACATAAGGCAACCGACCATGTGGCCAGTGCCAATGTACGAGCCGTATTTTGTGATTCAACAAGTTCACCGTAGCGCTTGCCCTTCTCGATAGATTGTTTAGTCATTAGCGACTCCTTGCTTAGACTCTGATTGTTCTTGTTGGGCTGTATTTTGTTGAGCAGACGCCTCTTGAGTTGACGGCTGTAGCTCTTGAGATAACGGTTGCTCAGATAACTGCGGTTCTTGAGAAGCTTGAGGCTCTGAAGGCTGTTCCTGCTTCGAAGACTGCTCCGGCTCTAATGGACCGGCATAAACCACTGCACCTTCATTTAATACCACCACTTTATCGGCAAGCTTGATTAAATCCGGATCGTGGGACGTGTAAATCACCGTTGCTTTTCCTTTTTTCGATTGCACAAACTCACCAAATATACGTTTAGCATTTGGGTGAGCATCAGGCACAGGATTATCCATTAAGAACATTGGATAGTCATAAACCAGCGCTTTCGCGTCAATGAGGATCTGCGCGACGCTGCCAGACAACATGTCAAAAAGGCTGTCCGGCTGAATACTGCTGATGGAAGTATCGAGCCCACCTGATAATGTCTCGAACCAACGCTTTCCACCGACCATTTCAATTGCAGAGATCATTTTCTGATCTTCGACTTTGTGACCGTCGTTTAGCCACTCTCGAATACTCAGCGTGAGCAAATCAGGATATGCGGCTCGAATGAAACACCAGTGGCGATAAAGCTGCGGATCGTATTGAACGAGGTTAACGCCTTCAAGCTCGACCATGCCATTTTGGATAGGCTGCAAGCCAGACAGCACTTCAATTAATGTTGATTTACCGCTCCCAGAAGGGCCGGTAATCGCGACAATTTCACCGGCTTCAATATCAAAACTCACACCATTCAAGGCCGGGCGACTCTGTTTGGGATAGCGCAGTGTCACTTGGTCTAATTTCAAATTAGGCGCTACCACAGGTAACGGGTGATGCTGGTAACTGAATTCACGCTCAGACGGCTGAGACAAAATACGGTTCACTTGCAGCTTGGATTGATTAAAGCTATTAAAACGCATCGCACTGTTTGCCAACACCTGAGCAGGACCCGTCACCTTAGATATCAACATCATTGAAGCAATCAAACCACCAGGGGTCATCACTTGTTCAAAAATAAGTCCTATACCTAACCCCATCACGGCGAGTGTCGACCCCACACCAATGAAATAGTAAATCGAGGTGTAACGACTCTGGAGAACCGATTGATTAAAGGTCACTGTTGAAGCAAGAAGATTGGCCTTTTTGAAGCGTTGAATCCAGTGCTCTGAAAATCCAGCACTGCGAATAAAGGCGAGTTTGGATGACAGTTCATTGGTCATGTTTTGACGATTCGTACCTGCCACTGTCGATTGCATTGAGCGCTTACTGCTAGAGCGTATCGAGCGTTTTGCTAGCAAGTAATAAAGGATTAAAGAGACGACTGGAACCAGTACCAACCATCCGCCTAAAACACCTATCGCAAGTACAAAAATAAGAATGAATGGTAGGTCAAACAGCGCATTTCCTAATGGCCCCGATAGCACACCTGAAATACGCTCCGACAGCATCACTTGGTTTTGCTGACTAGAAGAAGCTGTTTGCTGATTTTGAGCATAGCTATTACGAAGCAGACGCTGCACGAGGGATTGAGAAATCTCACGACTTACTCGGTTGGAAACTGAAGCAAACACTCGGCTACGTAATGTTCTCAACCAACCCATCATCACAAACAACAACGCCGCGCCAATAGCGATGCCTTGCAACTCATGCCCTGCATCACCGCCAATCACATGGTCATAAATCGACATCGTGATGAAGGGAACAGCAAGCGCAAATAAGTTAGTGATAAAGCTGACCAACAACAATTTAGGAATGATGGGACGAAACGCATGTAACCTTTTGCCAACCCAATCAGGAGAGGCCTTCTCTAATGGTGGCCCTTCGATAACAATACAAAATTGAGGGACATCGGTGATGTCGTCATTGGCATTAAAGACAACAAATTGCTTGGATTCTAAATGACCAGAGACCAGCTCATGTTCACCAAGTACCAGTAAGACCAACTTATGTTCACCAACTTCATCTAGGTTGGCAACCAAGCGATAAGGCAATGCAAGCCTGTCGAACAAGGCAAACATATCGTCGATTGATTCAATGCCATTTTCATCGACCCATTGATGTGCGAACAACTGGATATTAGCATTAACTTCCAACTGCTTAAGAACGGAAAGGCTCTCGGTTTCTAAATGATTCATCACCTCTTGTCGACCGCTGGTATCTGCACGGTTGTTCGCACCTGAAGGGTTACCAATATCTAAACGATTCATACGACGGCCTCCTGATTGCTCTCGCTGTCGACCGTAATAGCTCGACTTTCCACTGTAATGATTCGATTAGCAAATTCGCGAAGCTTCGAATGGTAGCTCACCATCAGTATCGTGCGTCCTGCCGTTACTTCTTCTTCCAACACCTTAGCTAGATTCCCAAGGGCGTCTAAATCAAGTGAAGAATCCGGCCTTTCCAACATGATTATGGGTTTATCACTTGCCAATTGAGCCGCGATATTGAGCATTTTCACGTTACCCATACTCAACAAAGAAGCACTCGTATGGCCAATTTGTGTCTCTAGTCCATCGGGTAATCGAGTAATCTCTTTGGTTAAACCCAAACGCTTTGCATAGTCACTGGCGCTTTGCGTTTTCTCAGGGTCAAAGCCACACAAGTTGTCAAGAATGGTCCCCGACACCAGTTGTCCTTTAACGCCACAGTAGGCAGCAATATTGGTTACGGATGCGATTGAAACTGCAGCTCCGTTAATGAAGCACTCACCCGCTTTTAGATCATCAATACCTGCAATCGACGACAATAAATGACTGTTGGTGTGGCGATCTTCACTCTCTAACAATACCAACTCACCTTTATTCAAGGTGATATCTGCATGAGAGAGTTCACCGTATCTTTCAACGGTCGCTTGCTGAATTTCCAACGTCTCAAAGTCAGATAAGTGGTTCTCGGCTTGCTCAGAATCTGAAGAATCCGATAGTGATAAGTCACTCAATTTTTCTATTGCCTGATTAGCACTGTGTATTGAATTAAGCTTAATTCGAACTCCCACCAAAGCACTTAAAGGTGCGACGGCTCTGCCCGATAAGATAGAACATGCCGCCAATCCACCAGTGGTTAACTGGCCATCCAACACCCACAAGCTCCCCGTAATCACAAGTAAAACTGACGTGGCTAATGCAGCAAGCTGAATACATTCTTGGGCGAAGGCATTCTGTTCTTCTTCTCTCGCTTTAGACTGAGAGCGAACATTATTGAGGGATTTAAACTGATTGAAGATTCGAGACTCAACAGCCTGGCGTTTGATTCCCTGAATGGTTTGGCTCAGTAAAATCAAGAACGCTTTTCGCTCCTGCTCATCTTGGGAAGCTTCTTCACTTAAGCTTTTAACGCGAATAGAAGATAACCAAACGATTCCGAGAGTAATCAGCCAAACTGCCAAAGGTATCGCCACCAGCTCACCGCCGATGTAAGCCACCAAGCCCAAGAAGATCAATGCAAAAGGCAAATCAATAAAGCCTGCAATCACACCACCGGAATACCAATCTTTGACTTTTGATACTGAGCCCAGCCCCTCTTCCACGCCACCAACACCAATGTGGCGAAGATGGCCTGATGAAGCCGTTGTTACTCTTTCAACCAAGGTTTGATAGGTCGCTTTCTCGGTATTGCTGGCCGCGGCTGACAAAAGCCAAGTACGCACAAACCGGATCAATGCTTCCATGGCAACAGCCAACGCTGCACCCGCCAACAACAAAGTGGCAGTACCGTAACTTTGGTTAGGTAAAATACGATCGTAAATTTGCAAAACCGTTAACGGAACGGCGAGAGAGAGAAGATTTATGAGTAAAGAAGGCAGTAGGACTTTCCCCACCACCCCTTTGTTTTTCATTGAACTTGCGGGCATACACAATCCTTATCCATGCTTATGAAATAAGATTGGTACACCATGTTGAGTATTGCAAGGTAACGGACTGATTTAACGTGTTTTTCAATATAAATATGACACAGATCTTTCTATACAAATCTGTGGCTATACCTGTACCTTACAAACGCTCGTTACAAGTGCTCCTTACAAACAATTGTCGTAATCCGTTATCGCCTGCTTTAACTTTGAAAAGTCTGAGTTACATAAATACGGTTTCAGCGCTTCAAATTTATCTGAGGGCCACTCGTATATTTTGAATGACATGAGTTCATCAATAACGGACTCATCAAAGCGGTATTTGACGACTTTAGCTGGAGAACCACCGACAATGCTGTATGGAGCGACGTCTTTAGTCACCACACTATTCGCTGCAACCACAGCGCCTTCGCCAATCGTCACACCGGGCATCACCATCGCTCGCATGCCTAACCACACCCCATCTTCAATGTGAGTGTCACCTTTGCCAATGTAGGCATCGTCGATTACATCCATAAATGGATACAGCGAAAACCAATCAACTCTGTGGGTATGGTTGCCACCCATTAAAATCACAACCTCTGCGCCAATGCAGACATAATCGCCGATATGGAGTTCGTCGATTTCCCATCGAGGCTCCCACTGGCGGCTGACTTCGTCGCCATGTAAATAACGGACGACAGATTGCTCGAACCCATTATCCCAGCAATCGCTGTAATAACTGTGTTGACCTTTTACGTGAATATTGGGGTTGGTTACGACTTCATGCAGCAACTCGAATTTGGACCAATGCTTCTTTTGCATTTTTACCTCTGAATGATCTATTAAGTTTTATTCGTTAACTATCAAAATGTTCGACGATGCAAATCCAAGGTGTACAAACTAACGCCCTATAAATACAGGGTTCACTGGGATGAATAGTGAGTATCACGCTTAAATCATAGCAATATCGCTAAAACTAAAGAGACGTCAGTGGATTCGAGGTTGCTTAAGAAGAGGAAGTAGTTTCAAAGTTTGCTCAGTTTTTATCGATAACTTGGTTGGATAATTTACAGGCGTAGTGTAACTGTTTAGTCGCGCCAATTTGACAGGAAGATGTGATTAATAAGGTTTCAAATTTCGTTTCGTGGAATACGGAATGAACAAGAGCCTGCGCGATTACACAGGCTCAAACTTAGACTCAGCTATAAACTTCGGAGCTCGCTTGGAGCTGAGCTCAGCGACTACATGCGTGCAAGCTGTACTTTTCTGTCTTTATTCACCACGCAGAAGTTACCGCGCTTAGTACGACACTTAGAGCATCGTTCGCATTCAACAGGGCTTCTATCCCCTTCCTTCCAACGCTTCACTAAATGGGGTTCAGAAAGCAGCGGTCTTGAAAGCGCGAAGTACTCAATGCCCGTGTTGTTTGCAATCGCTTCGATAGCATCAAAATCCGTTAGACCACCAACCGTGATCACTGGGATATTAACGTCTTGGCTAATCGCGTGACCATACTCATGGAAGTAGCCTTCAGCTTGAATGGTAAAACCATCGTGCGACTCGCCAATCATAGTGTCTGCTTTGCCATGAATATTGCCTGACACGACAATGCCATCCACACCCACTTGTTCAAGCTTTTTACAGACAATACGTGTTTCCTCAAAGGTGACGCCACCTTCAAAAAACTCGGATGCCGTGAGCTTAACCAAGATAGGGAAATCATCACCCACCAGCTTACGTGTCGCGGTATAGATCTCTAACAAAAATCTCATGCGGTTTTCTAAGCTACCGCCGTATTCATCTTCACGTTGGTTGTAATAAGGGCTTAGAAATTGGTTAATCAGGTAAGTGTGAGCGGCATGAATTTCAACGCCATCAAAGCCTGACTTCTGTGCTCTCAAAGACGCTTGAGCAAACGCATCAACAATGTAGTCGATCTCGTCTTTGGTCATCGCTTTGCCTAGAGTTTGAGTTCCTTTTTCTGGAACCTCACTTGGTGCGTAGATTACTCGCTCGCCAAGGTCATGCGTGGTTTTGGTGCCACCATAAGCCAACTGCATCACGATTTTAGAGTCGTTGTCGTGCACCAGTTGAGTCAGCTTTTGATACTCTTCAATGAATGAGTCGTTATACATACCCATCATGCCTGCATTCGGCTTTTCTTCTTCAACAATGTTCGCGTAGCCCGTCACGATCAGGCCGACTTCACCTTGAGCCAACTCTTCATAGATAGCGTACAGTTTATCTGTCATATGCCCATCTTCGGTGGCCATATTTTCCCACGTTGCACTTCTCATGAAGCGATTCTTTAGTGTCATCTTGCCAATGTGGGTTTCTGTAAACAAAGTGCTCAAGTGTCTTCCTCTCAAAATCGTGTTACGCAAGTTACCCATTAAGCATGGGCACTGATTCAGGCGGATACTACAGAGAATAAGGCAGCGAAAACTTAATCTAGATTAAGAGAGCGGCACTCTCATGTGAGAAAGATATAGAAAGCATCAAAAAGAGATAAAAAAGATTGGAGAAATGGTAACAAAAGAAAGTCGCTAAGTTTTAATAAGCGACTTTGTTCAATTTAATCTGGACTAAGTCAATGGTTCTTACGAGAGGTGTCCACCTGCGAATTTCTGCCTGCTAACAGTTATTTGAACTCATAGGTGTAAGACGCGCCAACACTGTTATTTTCACCGAAATCGTCCTCAGCAAAAATAGTGAAGAAGTTGAATGATTGAGCGTCACTCAACTTGTAGCTAGCACCGACGCCTGCCCAATACCCTGAATAATCATCAGACCCCATTGAACCGCCACCGAAGCCCATGATAGACCATTCATCAGTAATCGTTTTTAAACCAAACGCACCAATGTAGCCACCGTGTGTTGAGCTCGACATCAATACATAGTCAGAACCAACATTATCATCATCGAAAACCGCTACTTCGCCGTCATTATAGCTGTAACCAGCCATAGGGAAGATTTGCCAACCGAACGGCTCAATATCGAAATAGCTCAGTGGTATAAATGTGCCAATACTGTAGTTGTTCTTATAAGCATCGTTGTCATATTCAGAACGGCCAAAGTTGAAGTTAACAATACCCATAGGCAACAGCCATGAGCCGCCTATTCGCCATTCTTCGCCATCTGCGTTAACACGAGCATTGATCATTCGTGCTTCATCAAGCCCAATAGACCCAGAGAACTGCAGATCTTCGTTATAAGCAACGCCAGCTTTGGTTACGATTTTAGTCGGATCATCAGGGTGCTTCTCTTCAGCAAAAGCACCCGTTGAAAATAAAGACACTAAAGTAATGATTAGTAGATTACGTAATGTCATTAGAAGGTCGCGCTAACACCAACAAAGTGGATACGGCCATCGAACGAACCATTCAACAGATTAACTTGACCAAATCGACCATATCGATCCATCTCAACTGAACCCAAATCAGCGTATTCATAGAACACATCAATTAAGATGTCGTCCCAGTAGGTAGATGCGCCAACTGAGTAGCGGTACTGTTCACCCACAGGAAGGTCAACCCATTGCATTGACGGATCGTCTTGCGGAGAAGTTTCGTAAGAGAAGCCAGCTTTCAAACGCCAGTCTGAATTCAATTGATAATCCGCACCTACCGCAAATTTCCAAACGTCATCCCAGTCACGCTCAATCGGAACACCATTAATTGGACTTCCTGCTATTCCAAAATCAAGAACGGTTGTATCCCATTCACTCCAACGGTGGAACTGAATACTAGCAAGCAGGTCAAGTTGAGAGTTCAAAGCATAGCTCGCACTGACATCGATGATTTCAGGTAAAGCAATATCAGTTGATAATGAATTCAATACGCCTTGGTTAATAACGCCATTTACATCATTGTTAAACTCATGCTCTAGCTTAGAACGGTAACTTGCGCCCAGCTTAAGTTTATCTGTCGGTGTGTACATTACGCCAAGGTTATAGCCGTATGCCCAGTCAGTATCTTGCTTCGCAGTAAGCATTGACGTTGTTTGTTGGAATGCAGCCCAACTGAATTGCACACCCGCGCCTACTGACCATTGGTCATTCAGCTTATAACTCAGTGATGGATTCACTTGCATTGCTGTGAGCGTGATATCTTCTAGAAGTGCAGCACCCGCCCAATCACTGCCATAATCGAGGCTTGAACCGCCGACTGCACCCAGCGCGATACCAAGGTGCAATTTGTCTGTGACTTGATGAGCATGAAAGGCACCAAATGAGGGAAGAACTGAGTGCCCTTTTCCATCTGGATTACCACCGTTATCTTGATACTTCATTTCAAGATCGAATGCCATGGTGTTGATGGTCGTTTTGCTTTCGCCCATGTGAGACATAGTGGCAGGGTTTGTCCACATCGCCGCTGCAGATCGAGTGTAAACACCATCACCAGCGCCAGTAGTACCAGCGTTGGCAACGACAGCTTCTTGCAAAAACAGGCCACTTGCGAATGCATTTAAGCTCGTAAAAATTGCAGTGGCAGCTAGAGAGTAAGTAAAAGTTTTGTTCATCAGAGCGCTCATTTAGCCTTAGACATTAAATTGCTCTAAGGTTACCGCAAAGCTCAATAAACAAAGGGAATATCGATTATTCCTGTACAAACATTATTTGAACTTTCTTGCTAAGTAAGAGCGTGGCTTGTCAGGATGAATTTCACGCTGTGCTGCTATCGCCCTGTTCTTACCTAACCCAACCTTTATCTGATACCAAGTTTCGTAGAACACAACCATTCCGGGGCTTGACCACCAAATCTTGTTGTAGAGCTTCTTGTTAGCAGCGACGACATCTGGCGACCGATTCGCACACTCAAGTGCCAACGCATAGGCTTCAGCGTAAGGATCTTCGGCAATCTTGGTCACCAACCCATATTCTTTAGCGGTTTCACAGTCGATCACTTTGGCCGTCATCGCCATTTCAAGGGTGTGATCTTTACGCATCAGCTCTCTAAAAGCGATAGCGCCTCCCATGTCTGGAATCAGACCCCACTTTGCTTCCAATATAGAGAAGTTCGCATCCGGGCTAGCAATTCTAAAATCACCCCCACTGACCAATTGCAGGCCGCCTCCCCAACAACGACCATGAATCGCAAAAATGACAGGGCATGGAATATCTCGCCAACCCAATGAAAAGCGTTGTGCAGCGTTAGGCAATGTCGGTAGCCATTTAAACAAGAGCTTCATCGCCCCAGATTTACTGGTTAATAGGGACTTAACATCAAGCCCTGAACAAAAATCAGAACCCTCACCTTTTACTATTACGGCACGAATCTCGGTGTTCTTTTTCAGCTGAGTCACCATGTTATTCACGCCTTGAAACATTGCCATATCAATAGCATTGAGCTTATCGGGTCGATTCAACACAACCGTCGCAATTTGGTTTTCATCGATAGAACAAGTAATACGATCGAGGTTTGGCATGGTGGCTACCTTATCAGTGGTCAGACCTTTAGGTTATACATTTTATTAACATATGCCAAACTTGCACATTAAGAAGCGAGACCTGTGTTGCTTAACGTCTTTCCCTTTACACAAACGACATCAACAAAAAAGCAGTGATGGATCGCTCCATTCACTGCTTTTCATCCGTAGCTTTTATCGCCAATGGCTTTGATTGCCAGTAGCTTTGATTAGCAATGGCTTTCGGTCATGAGCAAAACCTATGTTCTTCGAGATTTCAGTAGCAAGAAGATGAAGTAGCTACCACCAATAATTGAAACTAACGTCCCTGCTGCAAGCTGCGCTGGGAACACCACCACTTGCCCTAGCCAATCGGCGAATAGCATCAATGCTGCACCAATTAAAAACGACAAGATGATCTGCTCTCGAACCAAACGAGCCCCCACCATTGCAGCGATATGCGGAGCTAACAAGCCGACAAACGCGACAGGCCCCATGGTTGTTGTCACGACCGAGCATAAGATCGCAACAATACACAACAGTGCCACGTATGCGATATTGATATTCAACCCTCTGGCACTCGCGAACTGTCGTCCAGTCGCAATTAAGGTCACCCAACGGCTCAGTAACAGAGCAACACCAATACAAGCCGTTATCACTACTGCCATTATAGTGGCTGATTCAGGCTCCACACGGTAAGTAGAGCCGGCTAACCAAGCCAATAATGTGTATTTCCCCTCACCCACTCGCGTTAAAGAGAATTGCACCAAAGCTTCCAAGACTGCGGTCAGCGAAATACCGGTAAGGATCAAAATCGATGGCGCAAACTGATGCTTCTTGCCAAGGAACAATAATAGACAGAGTGCAATCGCACTGCCTAAGAAAGCAATCCAAGGGCTCAATGAGTGAATCGAATATCCCATAAACAAGCTGCTGAAAATCAAAGCTAGAACCGCACCCGCCGACACACCAAGAATGTCTGGGCTTGCGAGCGGATTGTAGACCAACCTTTGTAAAATCACCCCAGCCACCGCTAAGCCACCACCAGCGAATATCGCGGTTAACATTCTCGGCCAACGAATAGACCATTCAAATGCATCTGGGATAACAAAGTAGCCCATATCAGAAGAAGGCTGTGACAATGCGCTCAACGCGAACAACCCGAAGATCATCAAGCCCAACAAGAAGTAAGCCAAAGATGAAATAGACTTCGGACCTTTAGGCATTGAGAAAAACAACTGATCTTGAGCAGACATTTGCTTTCTCGCAATAATGATCAACGCAGGAGCACCAATCACTGCGGTTGCCGTCCCTGTTGGAATCATGTCCAAAGACCATTGCGCCAAGAAGATCGCCAAGCTGTCGGTGACACAAAGTAATAGCGCACCTAATACACAACTCGCGATGAGTTCAGATTTAGCCTTTAGAAAACCTAGATGCCTAGCGATGTTCGGAGCAATCAAGCCGATAAAGCTGATCACGCCCACTTCGGTAATCGACACTGAAACCAACCAAACGCCGATTGCCATTAGCACAAAGAAGGTCGTGCCAATATTGAGCCCGCGCGCCGCAGCCCCTTCAGTGCCGATGGAAAGCAAAGTCAGAACTCGCGGAGCTAAGAAGAATATGGCAAAAATCGGCAACAGCTTAGGCATCAACCAAAGCACTTGTTCCCAGCCATTTTGCCCTAGGTCGCCCGCTCCCCATACAAACAGATTTTGTGCGTACTGATCGTTGAGCAGAATAATCGCCGTTGCAAATGCCCCTAATAACAAGTTGACCGCCATACCCGCCAATACAATTGGCAAGCCGCTCATGTTTTTGATTCCGACAATCGAAACAATCAGCCCCATCGCAAGCAGCGCACCGACCAAAGCAAACCAAACTGAATACTGAGCGACCAACATCGGCGCCACCACATTCAGAATAACCAGACCAAGCCATGCACCTGACGATGTACCTAAGGTTAACGGGGACATCATGCGATTCTGTGTCAGTTGTTGAAACAAGCTGCCGATGGTGCCAAGTGTTGCGCCAACCAAGATCGCCATCACCAAGCGAGGTAAGTTGACATAGGCTAACGCCATCAACTCAAATGAATCATCAACCATTGAGTTGAATGTCGCGATGTCACTGATCTGTGAGACTTGCTGAAGCAACTCACCAATAGGACCAAATTCCGACTGCCCTAACCATAAATGAACAAGGGCAGCACAAAGCAGCGCAGCCCCCATCATAAAACCACTGGATTTCATTACTGCTCCGCTAGCGTCAACAACGATTGCGCCATGGCTTCTGCGTTATACAAGATCGACATAGCACCGCCGTAGCTCCAACTTGCCGCTACTGGGCTAAATTGACCATTGCGAACAAAGGGCATGCTCTTCCAAACCGGAGAACGGTTTAGCTTGTCTTGATATGGGAAAGGTTCAAAGTAAAGCGCAATGCCGTTCTTCACGTTCTTAAGCTCGGTCATGCGTTTTTGACTGATGCCCCACTGACTTGCAGGAAGATCCATCGCATTGTCAAAGCCAAGCTGCTCAAGTGCGTATTGTGGAATCGAGTTATCGCCATAAATGAACACCGATGTAGTACTCGCAAAACGGAAAGAAGTGACTTTCGGTTTGTCGCCCGGATACGCTTTATCTAACTCAGCTTTTAGAACAGCGATACGCTCATCCATTGCGGCCAGCTTTTGGTTCGCTTGTTCTTCTTTACCAAGCAACTGGCCGATCTTCTTGAAATTCTCAATAGCAGCCGCTGCATTGCTGTGTTGTTCGCTGTACGTTTGGTAGTAAAGCACGGGCGCAATTTCAGAAAGTCGTTCCTGAAGATCTTTCTGAGGAGAAGCGATAAGAATCACATCAGGGTTTAGCTTTTTAAGCGCCGAAAAGTTAGGTTCAGTTCGAGTGCCAATATCCGCCACGCCTTCTGGAATCGCAGGCTGAACAACCCAATCGGTATAACCTGCAATATCAGGTACCGCTACTGGTGTAACACCGAGTTCAATCACTTGTTCGGCTATGTCCCAGTTCAGCGCAGCCACTCTAACAGGCTGAGCTTCAAGGGTTTTAACACCCTCACTGTCTTCAACTTGAAAGTTGGCCATCGCTTGAGCTGATAACAACAAGCTCAATGAGACAATGAACGAACTCACTTTAGGAAAACGAGAAGTAAAATAGTTGGCTTTCATATAATCACTGTCACTTTTTAATTGTTTATTTAACGACAAAAGCAGCCTACACAGGCTGCTTAGATTTATGTATTCAAATGAATTAGAACTCGTAGTTCACGCTGAGTTCTACTGACTGCTCTGCACCGAACCAACAGTTCGATTGGTCGTAGCAGGTGTAGTACTCTTCATTAAACAGGTTGTTAACCAGCAAGTTAGCCGTTGCACCTGACAGAGTTTCACTTGCTTCCCCTAGGTCATAACCTACGGATAAATCGACAACCGTATATGATGGTACTTTTCCTTGAGTATTCGTTGCATCCATCTCCATTTCACCCATGTAACGAGCACCTGCACTGAAGCGAGTTCCCGATAAAGCACCACCATAGACATAGTAATTGCTCCATAGATTAGCGGCATGTGTCGGTACATAGATTGGTGTCGTTCCTTCAAGGTCAGGGTTTGCATCTTCCGTTACTTCCATATCGACGTATGTATAGCTCGCGTTCACATCCCAATCTTCCGTTACAAACCATCTGCCTTCGACTTCGACACCTTGAGAACGCACTTCGCCTAACTGAATCTTAGAGCGATACGTTGGATCCGATGGATCGGCAGCAATTGAATCTTTCTTAGTAATGTAAAAGTATGATGCTGTAAGTTGCTGTGCCATATCAGCAGACAGGTATTTCACACCTAGTTCGACTTGCTCACCCAGCTGAGGTTTTAAAGAGTTACCGTTAATATCGGTACCAGCAGCTGGTTCAAAACTCGTCGCGTAACTTACAAATGGAGAGATGCCATTATCTAACTCATACAAAGCACCTACGCGGTAAGAGAACTGATTGTGATCCGCTTTTTCTGTGCCATCGCTTGTTGGATAAATGCTCGTTTTTTCGTCACTCGCTTTGAACATGTCGTAACGTCCACCAGCAAGTAAAACCAGCGCGTCGTAGCGAACTTGATCTTGGAAATACAAGCCCAGTTGCTCGGTCGTGATGTCATGTGATTCACGATAATTCTCTTGTAGCTGACTCTTATCAAGCAAGTCATTATTTGGGTTGTATGCGTTAAATCCGTAGAAACCAGCGTTCGCGGTGAACTCTTGATACAAAGAGTCGCCCGTCAGTTTTAGGTAATCGAGACCAAACAATAAGTTATGCTCTAGCCCAGCAACCTCGACGCGACCTGATACTTGGTTGTCGATAACAAAGCTTTGAGAGTCTTCATCCGTGCTATACACATTTCGAATTAAGCTACCAGTTGCGGCGTTAAAATTCGTACCGCGATGGTAGGTGTTTTCTTGATATAGCGACGCATCGGAATAACGAGCGTTCTGAAGGAAAGTCCAGTTGTCATTGATTTGGTGGTTAATTTTGTAACCTAACATCAAGACTTCACGTTCAAAAGTACTCCAGTTCTTGTCGCCCATCGACACAGATGGATCACTTGCCTTCAATACTTCGAGCGGCATTGCAGAGTTAGTACCCATTGACGGATCATTCTGATAGTAAAGATTGAAGTTAATAAGTGTTCGATCAGATACCTGCCAATCTAGCGATGGAGCAATCACATAACGCTCTTCTTCAGCGTTATCAACTTGGCTGTCTTGTTTACGAGCGAGTGCAACTAAACGATATGAAAAGTCACTGTCACCTAACTGACCTGAAGTATCAATTGACGCTTCCATCAAGTTTCTTGAGCCTGTAGATACACCCACTTTTGTCGACCCGTCTTCTTGCGGTGCCTTCGCGATCATGTTGACCATACCACCCGGCGGCATCGATCCATACAACACAGACGTAGGGCCTTTAAACACCTCAACTTGCTGAATCGCAATAGGGTCGATCTGAGGTTGCAGGTTCCATCCAGTCAGGAACGGCAGAATCAAGCCATCGTAGTAACTCTGATTGTTACTAAACCCACGAATCGAGAACGTATCGTACATGGTTACTGATGCGCCCTTTTGCTCAGTCACAACACCCGGCGCGTATCTAAGCGCTTGGTTAAGAGACTTTACACCTCGTTGCTCTAACTGTTCTTCATCAATGACTGTAATACCTTGAGGTGTTTCTTCCGGCTCAAGTGCCGATTTTGTGGCTGTATTACGATAGGCTTTACCCATAATAGTGACAGTTTCTATATTCGAATCTGCCGCAGTAACGGTTTCTTCCGCCAATGCTTGCGCTGAAAACGCAGTCAGCAACGCTACTGCCAATGATGAATACTTAAAACGAGTGTGAGTGGTCATAATTCCCTCGGTACCAATGCTTAATATAAATAATAATAAATCTCATTTGCATTGTATGTATCTAGAGGTGGGATAATTAACAATTTGGTGCAAATTCAAAAAGAACTTGACCTATTTTTAGTCGAAAACGGTCAATTGACGATTAAAAAGACAATTGACCCTATTGATAGGAAGGCTTTGCTAGAAGAGAGTGAGCGGGAATATGACTACGATTTAATAATAGGAACCCAGTACTCCATTTCAGCGTCAGAGGCATGTGCTTGATAGGCAAACGGGTACACTTCAAGCTCATATCCATCGACGCCACGATAACCTGAACTTGGCATCCAATTCAGCACAAACCAACTCAAGGTGTGTCGTAAATTCTCAATTGGACCACAGTGCTTCACTACAGCATAAGTTTGCTTAGGAACCGTCAGTACCTCTAATCTTTCAGAGATAATACTCGGTAATTGCGGGATTGAAATTCCTTCCTGAAGTTCTACCCCTGCCCAATAGTGAATATTAGTCCCGTCAAAGCAAGACTGAGTCAGGTCAACCACGCCAATGAACTGGAGCACGTTGTCGTCAGGGATCTCAACTTCACCTTCTAAACGTGACCATAGCTGAGGGACTTTCTGAGCGAAGTCTTGCGTGAGTGAAAACAGACCACTGATTTCTGATGTCATGCCTTTCACTAGGAAAGACTCTCTTTCATCAATGCGCACTTCCACAAAGCTTAACGCCCCTTTTTCAGAAGTACTCGCTGTTTCAGATACTTGTATCGGCTTTCTTAGCCCGACTCTTTTGCCTGCTTTTCTATACTGACTTGGGCTAGACCCAAACATCTGCTTAAACGAGCGGCTAAAGCTTATTTCTGAATTGAACCCGAGCCCAAGAGCAATATCTATCACGCGATCTTTTCCATCAAGCAGGTGTTCTGCAGCTTGGCTTAACTTTAGCTCTCTCACATAGTTAGCCACAGTAAGCCCTGTTTCGGCTTGAAACACTCTCTGAAGCTGCCAACGAGACCAACAGCTTTGTGTCGCAATATCTTCTAACGATAGCGAGGAGCTAAGGTTCGAATGGATATAGGTTAAAACGCGACTGATACGACCAAATGCAGGTGTGTTCATATTTAAGCTTTCATATTCTCTATAGTTGACAGCGACATATTCGATTCACCAATACTTTTATCATTTAAAACGGCTTTTATCACTCAAAAAAAGAAGCGCTCATGTGTGTTCTATAAAATGACTAAAAGATAGAGGCACCGAGTAGATGCTCCATTTTGTATGGTTATCCTCGATTATGTCCGTTATGATAACGCTACTGATTCTCATTTAATGGTTTATGATGCTTTCCCAGCTGCACAATATTATCACTCGTCGGAGAGCCCCGTCTCTACATCAGAAAATCTTCGCTCACTCAAAACAAGTGACACCTTATTTAAGTGGAAGCTTTGGTGTTCTGCATAGCAAGAGCATTGCAATAACGAATGATGATAGCCATAAAGAAATCAAACGAGTTTACGATGGCCTTGCGCAGAGCCACCCTGAAGCAGGCAAAGCCTATTGGTTAACCCGAACGTGGGATCTGGTTTGCTGGCAACCAATCTACGTGACCTTTATATCTATCTACGGCCTTCATTCACTGCCTGATATTAAGAACATCGGCCAGTTTAGGTACAAAGAATTTGTCACAGGCTACCGTTTCTTTAATGGTGATCATCAACACGGTTCACCAGAAGAACTGATTCCACAAGCAGGCGAAGCTATTCTTGCACTCACAGAGTTTTATCGTAGCCAGATTAGTGAGTGGACACGTATTCGTCCGGGGTTTACCAATCATCTACTTGCTGATCTATTATTAGGCAGCTTGATAAAACTACAGCAGCACGAACCGAGCCTAACCAACGATTATATCACTGAACAAGCTAAGCTTTGGTTAGAAGCATGCCAGTTACCTGAAAATCATTTAAACAGCCTTAAAATAGACGCTGATTCGGGGATGCTAAAACTGATCAGAATCAGCTGCTGCTTAGTTTATAAGTGCGACTCTAGAAAGTATTGCGACGATTGCCCAAGACATCCCGACAACAAAAAAACAGCTCAATAACACCCTCTATTTTTAAAAGCCAATAAAGCTCGTTTAATTTCACTGAAGCGCTTTATTGGTCTAGGCACAGGACTGACATGTTTCAGCTTTCAAACATCAAAATTGTTCGTGATGAACGAACGATTCTCTCAATCGAAGACCTCTCGATTCCGACCAACGAACTGACCGTCGTTCTTGGCCATAATGGTTCGGGTAAATCTACACTCGTTAATTTACTCTCAGGGCAGATGTCACCAGATCATGGCAGCGTGGAACTAGACGGCGCTTCCCTCTCTTCATTCAAAAGCAAAGACTTAGCCAAGCAGATTGCTTATTTACCGCAAAAACTCCCCGCTTCTGCTGGCTTAACTGTCGAAGAGCTGGTTCGTTTAGGGCGTTTCCCATGGAGAGGCGCACTAGGCCGTTGGAATTCAGAAGATAAGTCGATCATCCAGCAAGCAATGGAAAGAACCGGTGTTACTGAATTCTCACAAGCATTAGCGGATGACTTATCTGGTGGTGAACGTCAACGAGCGTGGGTCTCTATGTTACTAGCTCAACAGTCACCGGTATTGATCCTTGATGAACCGACTTCTGCACTGGATGTTCATCATCAATTTCAGCTAATGGGCTTACTGTCTGAACTCAACAAAAAAGAAGATGTTGGGGTGATCGTTATTTTACACGATTTGAACCTAGCGCTTCGTTACGCGACGCATATTGTCGCCCTGAAAAAAGGTCAGATTGCGTTCGAAGGCAGCGCGGATAAGTTACTCGATGAAGAGGCTTTGTCAGCACTGTATGAGTCCCCTATCCGACTGATCGATCATCCAGTGCCAGCCAATACTGCAGCAAGTGAGAAGGTTGCAGTCGTCTGTGAATAGTTCGGGCATTTCAGTCTAAGCTCTAAGCTCTAAGCTCTAAGCTCTAAGCTCTAAGCTCTAAGCTCTAAGCATAATAAAGGCCATTGAAATCCTAAACTTCAATGGCCTTTTCGTTTTTCACTCACTAGCTAGCTAAATAATTAAATAACTAGCTAAGCTGGGACTCTCTCGCTTCTTGACTACTGAAACCACGTAAAATATTAAACAGGGTAATCAGTGTGAACAACATGATGACAAGCGATAGATGCCACGCTTCTCCTAGTCCTAACTGAACCAGTCCCATGCTCACCATTGAAGACACCACCATCTGCCCGCCACCAGACATCGCAGCCGCCGCGCCAGCGTTCTTCTTATAAGGCAACATCACTAACGCCTGAGCACAAGGTAACGCAATACCATTACCAAGGATCATCAAGAACTGGCCAAGCATGAGATACAAAGGTTCGAGTGGACAGAAGAACAGCCACAAGGCCGCATCAACGTGCAATACAGGAGTGCATAACAGAGTTTTCTTGTTGCCCAGCATAGGGCGAATACGGTTACATAAGCTTGTTCCGCCAAGCATGCCTAATGCAGGAATCACCGCCCACATCGCGTATTCATCTGACGTCATGCCAATCTGATTTTGCATGATAAACGGCATCACTGACACAGTAGTGATCATCAAGCTAAAGTTAAGCCAACCGATACTCGCAAAGCTCATAAAATAACGAGAAGTGAGTAGCTCTTTATATTGAGAAACCATTCTCTTAGGCGAAGGGATCGCCGAAACCTGAGTGACGGTTTCCTTAAATTTGAACGCTAACACCACCCAAGCTAATGAGACATAGCCAAGTAGCGAGATAAACACCATGCTCCAGCCAAAATGGAAGTTAATGAATCCACCGATAACGGGCGCGATCAAAGGTGTTATAGACGCAACCATCGCAATATAAGACATAGCCAAAGGCAAGTCTGCCCCACTGAATCTGTCTCGCGTAGAAGCACGAGCAAGTACCGCGCAACAACCGGTTCCTAAGCCTTGCAGGAATCGCCCCATCACCATGCTAGTAAACGAATGGCTGAAGAAGATGATCATCAATAACCCAAGCATGGCAATCAACAAACCGCTTAGCAGTACCTTCTTGCGTCCCAAAGCATCGGAAATAGGGCCATAAATAAACTGGGAAGAACCAAAGCCCAATAAATACACACTCACCAAAAGCTGAGCTTGCTCTAGCGAGACATCAAAGTCTTTGGCGATCCAAGGTAAAGAAGGAAACACCAAGCCCATACTGAGCTGGCCGATACTGATGACCAAACACGCAAGTAAGATCGATTTAAAATCAAATCCACGACTCATCGTTTAATAGGTCCGTTCGAAGAAAAATCGTGCGTATCTAACTCACAACATAAAAACTGAGAAAATAGCGAAAATGCTGCTGGTGAGTTGTTCATAATGCTCCGACAGGATCAAATAGAGAAAGGCAGAGTAAACATACGTGAGCTTGTATAATCATACAATAGGCGTTCAACTAAATATGTGAATAGTCACTTTTCAGCAACCTCGGCTTTCCGCCTATCGGCCACAAGCGCTAGACTAACACTAGATGCTCATAATCAAGGGACTTCAATGAACACTCATCACCGTATTTTTTCATGTGCTTTGGCGCTGCTTGCCTCAGGTCCTGTAACGTCAGCCTTTGCTTGGCAGGCAGAGAAGATCACCGACGGACTCGTGATCCCTTGGGGACTGGCTTATGTCAACGATAAGTCCATGCTAGTCACAGAAAAATCAGGCGTCATTAAACATGTCGATTTAAAAACTGGCGATCAACACACACTCTTCAGGCTGCCCAATGTATGGGCGAAAGGCCAAGGTGGATTATTAGATATCGCACTTTCCCCTTTTGAAAACGGAAAGTTCTACGTCACTTACAGTAAAGACATCGATGATGAAGGCGTAACAACACTGGCTTCTGCTAATTACAGCAATAATGAAGTCATCAATTGGACAGATGTGTTTGTATCTAAATCTAGAACGGACACCGGACGTCACTTTGGTAGCCGTATCACCTTTGATGATAGCCACCTGTATTTTTCAATCGGCGACCGTGGTGATCGAGACAACGGCCAAGACACCATGACTCACGCCGGATCAATATTACGACTGAATGCCGATGGAAGCACACCAAGCGATAACCCATTCACGGATAACAACAAAGTGCTCAATGAAATTTGGAGCTTTGGCCATCGTAATCCACAAGGTCTGTATTACGATTTCCCGACTCAAAAGCTTTGGTCGATTGAACACGGCCCTCGCGGTGGTGATGAAATTAACCTAATAAAAGCGGGTGCCAACTATGGGTGGCCTGTCACCTCACACGGAAAAGAGTATTGGGGCCCTATCAGCGTTGGCGAATCGGAAACCAAAGATGGTATTGAAGCGCCAAAAAAAGTCTATGTTCCTTCAATCGCTCCGGGCAGTTTGATTGTTTACCAAGGAGACAAATACCCAGAGCTGAAAGGCAAACTGCTGGCTGGCGCACTAAAACTTACTCACATCAATATTGTGACAGTCAATGAACAAGGTGAGGCAATCGAGGAAGAACGCATTTTAGAGGACTTGGGCGAAAGGGTAAGAGACATCGAAACTTCACCAAACGGAGACATCTTCTTCAGCACTGATAATGGCAACCTGTACCGCTTGAAAAAGTAGCCGAGACCTCGTTCAAGTAAAGGCACTTACCTTACAACGACATTTATAAATATAAGCCGTTAAAAGTGGGCTCAACGCCCAGTTAGCGGCTTTAAATTTGCAAAAATGAATGCGCTAAAACAGTGCATTGACTCCAAATTCGTCATCAATTTCGACCACCTTTTTCACAAAAACTACAACAAATCACCATACAACTGTAACTCCATGATATTTAAGGAATGCAAAGTTTGACTACCCCCAAGTTTCTGCAACCTTTCCCTATGTATTCGATTGACTATCCCCTGATTTGATTTAGACTCGTTCCCGGCTAGAAAGAAAGTTCTTTGTATATAAACATTTCGTTGGATTACTAGTAACCCCGTTGTGTTGTACGCAATAGCAATAAACTTTTCCACGCTATCAGTGCCACAATTGGCTCAAAATAAAAATTTAATTTTAGGATATCATCATGTCTAACACAGTTACTGGTACAGTAAAATGGTTCAACGAAACTAAAGGCTTCGGCTTCATTCAACAAGAAAACGGCCCAGACGTATTCGCACACTTCTCTGCTATCACTGGCGACGGTTTCAAAACTCTTGCTGAAGGCCAAAAAGTTGAGTTCGTAGTATCTCAAGGTCAAAAAGGCCCACAAGCTGACAGCATCAAAGTACTTTAATTTAGTATTTTAAAGCTTTCTAAAAATAGCCAGCCTCTGCTGGCTATTTTTTTACCCGCTATTCAGAGATTTAAGGTAATATTCCCCTTCACTATTTCTACCTAAGACACCCTCTCAATGGCTCTTAAACCCACAATCTACAAGTTTCGTATCTCTTTAACCGATATGAATCGCGACTATTACGACTCTTTCAATCTAACGGTTGCACAACACCCTTCTGAAACAGAACAGCGAATGATGGCTCGAATCATGGCTTTCTGTATCAATGCGTCTCCTGAACTTGAGTTCACTAAAGGGTTGTCTAGCATTGAAGAACCCGATTTATGGCAGAAGTCGTTAGACGATCAAATCCTAGAATGGGTTGATGTAGGCGAACCTGATCCAGAGCGTGTTAAGAAGGCAACTCGCCTATCTAAATCAGTACGCGTATTCAGCTTCAACACTAAATCAAACGTTTGGTGGGAGCAGAACAAAGGTAAATTCGGCTACCTAAAAGCTCAGATCGTTCGTCTAGACAACGATGGTATTGAGCAGCTAGCAGCGATGACACAACGTACGATGGATCTTTCAGTCATGCTGACGGGTAACTCTGCTTTCATTAACAGCGATACTCAATCGGCAGAAGTAACGTGGGAAGAGCTACAGAGTAATGACTGAGCGTCCAACCCCGAATAATTCGCAAACAGAAGCTAGCCTGCAAGAAGAAGCCAAGCAGCAAGCCGACGCGCAGCAAGAAATCAAAGCCAAACAACAAGCTAGAACCAAGCTTCACCAGTGTTTAAAAGAAGCAGGTTTAGGTTCAGTCAAAGCGCTCTCGACAGGCTACGAGAAAGAGCTGTCGTCATTTATTGATGAAAACCACGCTTTGTTTAAACACGCTTGCGAGAACAAGCCGGAGAACTCTGCACGTCAGACGTTGCTTGGCTTGCTAACCAAGGAACATATCGATGCAAGCTATCGCTTTGAAAGCAATAAAGAAGCGAATGAGGCGATGCAAAATGTATTCGATAATACAGTGGGAACTGAGCACAGCGACAAGTTTCAAAACTCTAACGCTCAACAGTTAAAACTAGTCACGCATTTGTGGTTGTTCATTCAAGGACGACTAGGAATGGATTACAGCCTAGCCAATGATCACGCAGCTGTAGCCGCTACGCTACTGTCTCGTATATCGAGAAGCAGTGATGATGAGATTCGCGTAGAGTTCATGGCGAGTTTTTACGATGGTTTGAGCATCTATCAAGCCGAGAACAAGCCATCCGGTATTGTTCACCACTTAAAGCGTTTGTTTAACCTTTCTTAAGCACTCCACCAGCGACTGATTCTAGTTACGCTCTATATGCTTTCAACAAACGTTAAGATATAGAGCGTGCTTTTTCTGCTTGGCCGCAACAGATTCCCTATTACGTTCATTCCTCACTTTAGGGAATGGCGAAAGTGAATAAGTCGCTCATTCTTCACTTTAGGGAATAACAGCATTCTCAGCCATTACAGTTGACTTCATTGCAGGCGTAAAAAAGCCCCGCATAAAGCGAGGCTTAGAATATTTTCAACGAACTTCAATTTACAAAGGCTAAATGACGTGCATCCAATAACGAAACGTATTAACGCAGGCCGTGTAAGAATTCGTGGCGCGTTGCTGGGTTTGATCTGAAGATACCGCCCAGAGCTGTTGTTGTCGTTTCGCTAGTCGCGTCCATTACACCGCGTGATTTCACGCAGTAGTGAACCGCATCCATGGTGACAGCAACGTCATCAGTTTCGAGTAGCGTTTGCAGTGCAACAAGGATCTGCTGCGTCATACGTTCTTGAACTTGTGGGCGCTGAGCAAAGAATCGAACAATACGGTTAATCTTTGAAAGGCCGATGATTTTCCCACGAGGGATATAAGCGACCGCAGTCTTACCATCAATCGTCACTAAGTGGTGCTCACAAGTACTGGTCACGGTAATGTCTTTTACTCGTACCATCTCACGAACGCCCATCTTGTTTTCGATTACCGTAATTTTAGGGAAATTGGCGTAATCCAAACCAGAGAAAATTTCATCCACGTACATTTTAGCAATACGTTGCGGTGTTTCTTCCAGACTATCATCCGTAAGATCAAGTTCGAGTAGAGTGAGAATCTCACGCATATGGTGCTCGATTCGTTCCTTTTTCTCTTCTCGGCTAACCTGGTTAGGACTCATTGGCGTCTCTAGACCGCGGCTTGCTAGCGCATCTTTAACCAACTTCGCTGATTCGCTAAGACCTGACATTGAACTTCCTCTTTTGTTACCCCTTCTGGATGGCAAACAAGGATACTCGGAATTTTGAATAAATACACCCATATTTTAAGGGAGGTCATTATTTACGGGGGCTAAACTGTGCTAAAGTGGCTTCAATTTCGTTGACGAAAAGCGTGTTTTAATCATTATTGAACCACCATTGCCAACCACAAAATCAAAACAATAACGATCAAAGGATTTCAATTATGGGCTGTTGCGACGCTCCGGGCTTAATGCCAATTGAAGAAGCACTAGATAAGCTGCTGTCACCAATCAAACCTATTCAAACGACTCTAACTCTGCCATTGGCAGATGCTTTGGGCTACGTTCTTGCTGAAGACATACTCTCCCCTATTTTTGTACCTCCTTTTGATAACTCAGCAATGGACGGTTACGCGCTGCGTTTAGCAGACCTAGAGAACGGTAAAGTACTGCCATTAGCGGGTAAATCTTTTGCGGGTCAGCCTTTTGAAGGTGAATGGCCAGCAAACACCTGTATTCGCATTATGACTGGCGCAAAGATCCCGGAAGGTTGTGACGTCGTAATCATGCAAGAAAACACTGCTGAAACTGACGCTGGCATTGAGATTCAGCAAGACGACATCAAGCTGAACAATAACATTCGCCCTACCGGTGACGACATCAAGCAAGGCGATATCGTTCTTAGCCGTGGCGAACGTTTAACACCTCGTGACATTCCAATGATTGCTTCGCTCGGTGTGAGTCATGTAACTGTGGCACACAAACCTAAAGTCGCTTTCTTCTCTACTGGCGATGAGCTCAAGCCATTAGGTCAGCCTCTTGAAGATGGTCAGATCTACGACAGCAACCGCTACGGTATCAAACCACTGATTGAAGCGTTTGGTTGCGAAGCAATTGACCTAGGTATTATTCCTGATTGCCCTGCAACGCTTAAAGAAACCTTTGTAAAAGCGCAAGAACTGGCAGACGTAGTTGTCACTTCTGGTGGCGTAAGTGTCGGCGAAGCTGATTACACCAAAGACATTCTTGAAGAGCTTGGCGAAATCGGCTTTTGGAAACTAGCAATCAAACCAGGTAAACCATTCGCATTTGGTGAGCTAGACAACGCTTGGTTCTGTGGCCTACCGGGTAACCCAGTGTCTGCAATGATGACTATGTATGTGTTAGTTCAGCCTATGCTGGCTAAATTAGCTGGTCACACAGCATGGACAGCACCAGAGTCGATTCCTGCTATCACTAAATCTGCATTCAAAAAAGGCCCAGGCCGTACTGATTACCAACGTGGCATCTACTCGATTGAAAACGGTAAGTTTGTAGTAGAAACAACAGGTAACCAAAGCTCTGGCGCTTTCCGCTCAATGAGCTTAGCAAACTGCTTTGTGGTACTAGAGCGCGAACGTGGCCGTGTTGAAGTCGGTGAAACGGTTCAGATTCAACTGTTTAACTCCACGCTTTACTAACGAGGCTTGCTGATGGAAATACTGTCTGACGCAGAGATGCTTCGCTATAACCGCCAGATCATTCTCAAGCAGTTTGATTTTGAGGGTCAAGAAGCGCTGAAACAGAGCTCGATTTTGGTGTTAGGTGCGGGTGGTTTAGGCTGTGCCTCTGCTCAATACCTCGCGACTGCGGGAATTGGTAAGCTAACACTGATCGACGATGATATTGTCGAGCTTTCAAACTTGCAGCGACAAGTGCTTCACACCGATGCTGACATTGGTAAGAAGAAGGTCGATTCTGCCGCTGAGTCTTTGCAGGTATTGAACCCTCATCTGACGATTGCAACTGTCGATCACAGGCTTGATGACGAAGCGCTAGCAAGTTTGATCGAAGCACACTCTCTTGTTCTTGATGCCAGTGACAACGTTGAAACGCGCAATCAACTTAACCGTTTGTGTTACGCATCAATAACGCCTCTAGTATCGGGCGCTGCGATTCGCATGGAAGGTCAGATTAGCGTATTCACTTATCAAGATGAAAATGCACCTTGTTACCAGTGCTTGAGTGCTCTATTCGGCAACGCTGCTCTAAGCTGTGTTGAAGCCGGTGTGATGGCACCTGTTGTAGGCATGGTAGGCGCGGCTCAGGCTTTGGAAGCTATCAAGGTTATTGCCAAGTTTGGACAACCAAAGCAAGGCAAACTTTTGATTCTCGATGCCATGTCTCACAGCTGGCGTGAAATGAATTTAATAAAGATGCCTAATTGTTCGGTGTGTGGTAAGTAATAAAAAGAGCCAAAGCCCATTGAGTTGGCTTTGGCTCGTTACCCTAATACGTTGTTAATGATTAGAAGTATATTCAGAAGCGACGTAATCTAGCTCCTTTTGCTCTGCGAGCATCTCAACTGCAATTTCAGGTAGTGATGGAACCCCATGAAGAAAACCTTGTTGGTTAAAGCCGCCTAGAGTTTCCAGAAATGCACAGGTGTCTTTATTTTCAACACCCTCATAGATAATACGTGCGTTTTTTACCGAAACGAGCTTCTTAACTTCATCGATTTTTTGCATGTAATCAATGTTATGGCAAAGTCCCCATGTAATGGTTTTATCTATTTTTATCTCACTAATAGGCAGTTTGACAATACGTTCAATATTCGATGCTTCCATCCCAAAGTCATCTATAGAGAGCTCAAAACCATTCAACCTTAGCCGTAAAATATTTGCCAACAATTCTTTTTCAATATTGCCTGAAAGCCCCTTTTCAGTCAGCTCTACAACGATAGTATGCTCAATACCTTGCTTATAGATCTCGAGTAGATTATCGACAACAGATTCATCAGTCAGTAAATTAGGATCGATATTAATTGAGAACCTCAACGATTTATCAAGTTCACTGAAGTGGAGATGATAGTCCTGAATGAATTTATTTATCACGATATTGGTAAAAACCTTTTGCTTTCCTAGCTCTTCAATTACTGGCAAAAAATAGCTCGGTGGAAGTAAGGTCCCGTTTTCATCAGACCATCGTGACAACACTTCAAACCCCGAAATAACATTTATATCCGAAACAACTTGCGGCTGATAAACCAGATTGATGGGAAAATCGTCATCGATGATTGTTGCACGGTTACCAAAGCCAAGCTCGCTTTTGGTTATGGTTTCAACTTCAAGTGCTTTATCAACCAACTCACTTATTTGGTTAGCCCAAATAGGCTTTTCTAGTGAAGCGACAACATTTAACTCATAGAGCTTTCCAAGCATACTCACCGAGCTAACAATGGATTTATCCAAACCTGAAATAATGATTATTTTAGACTCAACATTTTGTTTCGACATCATACTCAAGAGTTCAAATCCATCGCCATTGGGCATCATGATGTCCATAATCACCAAATCAAATGATGCGTTTTGCATTTTGCTCATTGCATCGAACGCATTTTCTGCAAACTGTACAGATGTTTTTTTATTAGATAAAGAGACCGCATTTTTAATGACCTCTCTCGATAGTTCAACATCGTCAACAATCAATACTGTGTTATTCATTCTCTTCACCTTTATAGTTTGCAATAATATCCATCCAAGTGCGTTGTGATTTCATTTTCTTTGAATCCAAGTTCATGACCTTCATTGATCTATCGTTACTTCTTACACTTCGATACTCGCAGCCCAATGAAAAAAACAGATCAAAAATCCTTTTGCTTTTCAGTAGTATATAAAGCTCTTTATCTGGATTTAAGCTTTGTAGATACTTGTACGCCTCTCTGCCCATTGTGTCTGTAAATGACGAATAATGAGTGCAGTTAAAAGTAACAACTAAATGTGCTCTATCTTCTTTAGATACTAAGACTTGCTCCAAAAAATCTGCTGCAAGATTATAGTTAGCACTTAATAAGTGTCCGATTAATTGCCCATTAACCGTGACGAGCGTTAACTCTCCAGAATATTGATTTATTATTTTTTCAATAATTACCTTTCTACTCAGATCTAAATCTTCTAAATTACTGAGCATAACGTTATCCTCATATTCAAAGATGACATCAATTAACTTGGTAATCTTCCCAAGAAGGAATGAATTATTTGAGTTAATCACCGTAACTTCTGTTTGGACGTGCATGTTCATATCAATATAACCGTTATTATTAAATTTATTCGTTAACCCTGTGAGAACTGTTTGTGAGTCGTTTGCCTCCCAAACATCAAATATGTTGACTCCAATAAGGTCCAGTAACTCGTTTTGACGTTTTAAGTGGGGAGTTGTTACTCCTCTTTCCCAACGGCTTAGTGTCACAACGTCCAGGTTGTTAAAGTTAGAGTTACTTCTTTGAATCGCATCAACAAAATTAGTTTGAGACAAACCATTATTAACACGAAACGTACGTATAATATTTCCAAACATAGCTTTATTTTCTTATTCGTTATTGTGATTTAGCTTATTTTTAATTAAATACGAACAAAAGCTAAGGGCAAGCTGTGATTGAATAATTTGAAAATGCCCAGCTACTCTCAACACTTATTGGATGATAGTTATTTTCATAACAGTTTGGGCATTATCTTGATGACAATGCCCATAACTCTCAGAAAAACAGATGAAAATAATACATGAAGATCCGAAGATGGCTTACCCTCAGGTTATAGGTAGGAGTATTTAACTAAGTTAGCAAGTACCACCTGATAAAGCGCAATGAAGCTTTAGCTTTAGATCGCTCGGGTTGAGCGGTTTGGTTAGATAACACGAAAAGTATTGGTCCATTCGAGCCTCTTCTTGAATGGTAGCTCGTGCCGTAACGGCAATTATAGGTAACGATGGCTTACGCTTTCCCAACTCAGAAGCAAGCTCAATGCCATCCATAACCGGCATTGAAATATCCGTCAGTACAACATCAAAGTCATGTTCAGAAGCGAGTGCTAAAGCCTCCAAACCATCATTCGCGGTCATGCATTCACAACCTAGCTCGTTTAAGTGGAACTCTAGAATTTCTCGGTTGAACTCAACATCATCAACGATCAAGGCTTTTTTACTTGTGCAGTCTAAGCGCTCTCTAACGTTATATACCTGTTCAGCAACACCGTTAGAACACTCAAGAACATTCATAATTTCTTGAGCTGGGAGTGAGATAACAAAAGTACTACCGGTGCCGAGCACACTCTCAACACGCAACGAACCCTTCATTAACTCTACGATGGTTTTAGTTATCGCCAAGCCCAAGCCAAAACCAAACTGTTGGTCTTCTTGATTAACCTGTTCAAAGCCGTTAAACACCGCATCCAATTTATCTTGGGGAATACCGACTCCAGTATCGCTTACGGAGATATTGAATGCTCTATCGTCGGTTGAAACTTCTATTGTCACCCCTCCCTTGTTTGTAAACTTCAATGCGTTCGAAACTATATTATTGATTGCTTGCTTAATACGAAGCTCATCAATCATCAATGTTGTCGAAGCATCGACATTGCATATAATATCAAGCGACAATTGTTTAGACTCGCTAAGCGGAAAAAACGTATTTTCAATTTCGCGCATCAAACTCATTACTGACAGGCATTTAGGGTTTAATGAATAGCTTGCTGCTTTTACTCTTTCAAAATCCAATAGGTCATTCACAATGCCTAAAATAGTATTGCTCGCACTCGAAATACCGTTCAGCTGATGGCGATATTCGTCAAAGTTTTTGCTATGGCTTAGCATATGTGTATAACCAATAATCGCGTTCAGTGGCGTGCGAACCTCATGGGACACATTTGAAAGCAGCACCGATTTCTGTTTATTGGCCTCACTCGCCTCTTGCGCTGCTATCTCGTACAGCTTCGTTCGCTCTTCAACTTCATATTCAAGCCCTTCAATCAAATTTTGAATCTGGATCCCAGCCTCAGAATAAGCCTTTGAAAGCTGTTCAATTTCGTCTCCATTACTATAAACAGTATGTCTGGATTTATTAAAATCACGCTGCTTTAGATATTTAGCTTGTGCGATCAATTTAGAAATAGGTATCAGCATCTTATTCACCGCGATTGAGTTAATAGCTAAAAACAGACAAAGCAAAAGGATATAAGCAAAGAACAGGCGTTTGATCAACGAGTTATCACCAGATAAAACCAGCTCTTTGGTGGTCGCATAACTGGAACGAATCACATGCTCTGGCGTGACTAAAATCAACCTCCAACCGGTTTGACGGTTCTGAACAAAAGTGACATTGAAAACACCTTTTTCGCCACTTACCACAAAACTACCCAAGTAATGTGACATGATATGGCTTCCGACACTCTTTTGAATTTGTTCATCAAAAACACTTTCAGACATCAATTGGTCGACATTCTGTTGTAGATTCGACGCGATATGCTTGCCGCTGTCGTCTACTAAGAAATAACGGTATTGGAATTCATCGATCATATTTTCAAAAGTCAGTGAACGAGAAAAATACTCTAAATCTAAATCAAATTTGAGTAACGCGTTATCCCAGTGCTCTGGACGGATATAAATGGCAAACTTAGTGACGTGCCCCACTTTAACTTCTTTCCCTATATAGAAATTCTTGTAGTGGATCATGCGACTAAAATCGACAGAAATAGAGCGGCTTACAATACCATTTTCGGTGATAGAGACTTCTTGGTTGCGTTCAGTGTCAATAAAAAGCACCTTTTTGATAAAAGGCTTACGCTCTGTGTTGATATAAGCCAGTTGTTTATTACGAAGTGCCTCGTTTTTCGATTCATTAACAAAATCATGAGCAAAATCAATCGCTACATGCTCCACTTCCTCAGTGATCAGCTCGACCTCTTTATCAAGGGTTACACTTTGAGCTTTCACAAAGGTAAGTAGAAGCTTTTTGTTATTTCCCGTAATGCTCTCCTTTATCTCTTCAAATTGGTTTTGTGAAGAAACCTGAACGATTTCGATAGCGGAGTACGTAAGCAACACCACAAATAGAACCAGTATTGTTGCGTTGGTGAAAATGATTTTATTTTTAAAAGACACGTTCATATCCTCCAACTTAAGCGTCAAAAAGTTGAATCATGGCGTTAGACACATCCATCAAAATCTTTTTTCCGGCACTTTCATTGATTACCGCGTCGTAGTGCTCCAATTTAAGACAAATTCTTGCAACCTCTGTAGCCCCGCAAGATAACGCAATGCCTTTCACTTTATGGGCGAGCGCTCGATTGGACTCACCTCCTTGAAGAATATCATCATTAACCTTGTGCAAACTTCTAATAGCAATCTGACGAAATCGAACGCCAATATCCGATTGAAAGTTACAACCCGTCGCCATTAAAAATACATTTGTGTCGATGCTATACATACCAATTTCTCCCGCCTTCGTGACCCCCCTTAATTTTGACCGTCTGTTACAAAACTGATATGGCAGATCGAGAATTTAAATAACCGGAATGCCCAATGGCATTGTCTGTTTTTTAACTTGGCTTATGCCATATTCACTGCTGGCTACATTTGGACAATAGATCACACTTTTTATGATTATCGAGTGAAAATAATGGCTCAACTTTTCAGACATACTTTTAGACGCTTGGAACAATTAGGTCGAGTGTCTATAAAACAAATATTTGGCGTAACGGCCTTCTATGTAGATCACGTTTTGCTCGTTCTACATAAAAGTGGGGAGCTGTACCTCAGAGGAACACCGGCACAAAAAGGCTACTTTATTAACAAGGGCTACCCCAAGGTGAATGCGAGCGTACTTGGAGTAAGTCAGAATGCGGATTATTACAAGTTGCCAGCAAACCCTTGGAGCAAGTATTCTTTGACTCTATGTGAAGCAGAAATCGCACTAGAGCAAATAAAGAGATCACGAAGCAGTTATATTTCTGCTCCCGAAAGGCTCAAAGACTTACCCAACATGCGATTCTCAACTGAGCAACTTCTTGAGAAAGCGGGTATAAACTCCATTGAGAAACTCAAAAACCTGGGCACGATTGGTGCTGTAGAGGCTATCCAACAGCATACCCACCATAAACCAACCATCGAGTTAGTTTGGTCGTTAGAGGGTGCAATCCAGGGTATACACCGTTCACAACTGCCGACGAACCTAAAAAATGCATTGCGCACCCAAGCTCAAAGTTATTGTTAGCCTATATTGTTTTAACGAAGCTTAGATTCTTGTTAAATCCAAATGCGGTCAATTTGATGCCGTGGCTATTCCTAGCTACGGCTCATTAGGCTAACCCGCTGTCCTTAAGTGATTTCACTCAAGTTTAACGTCTTTAAATTAGCCTCCCCTTTCATTTGATCGCCCACTCCGTTTTAATTTTCACTGCCAGCCTTTATTTTGGTTTCCTACTATTCCCTCTGCTACAAATTACCATTCAAGTTTTAATGCAACTGAATTTATAACTATTTATTTTACAACCTGCCCTATCGCTACCAAACTAGGCATATCAACACAACACTAATAAAAGGTGCCTAAATATGCGTTCATTAATCTTTATTTCAACAGCAGTATTAGCAACTCTTATCTCTTTTCAGTCGGCGGCCGCAAATGTCACTGTGCGTTGGACAGGGAAAGTACCGACTTCTGACTGCGCTTCAAACCCTATTAGCAATCAAGTCGCGTTCAACTCACAAAGCGAACGTTGTAAGGTTGAACTTAAACAAACTGAAATAACTAATACAAAAACAGCAAATAAAATGGTTTCGTTTGATGTGTAATATGAAAGGAAAACCCATTAAGTAGGCATAATAGCCAGATTAATATTCAACCTGACCTTGCATGTAATCGCAGCAAATAAATAATACGGGTATGATAATTAAACTGGCTGTTTGTTTATGCACTTAATCTTACATAAAGGGTCGCTAAGAATTTCGCTAGCCGACCACCCAACGATAAAACCCATCCAGCTCACACTCAGTGAATTTTTAGTTCTAAAAGAGTTACTCACTCATCAAGGGGAGCATTTAACCAAACACCATCTACTAAAAATGGGATGGCCCAATTCATTCGTCTGTGACAATGCATTGAATATGGTGATCATGTCTTTAAGAAAGAAGCTTCTTAGGCTCGGTGGATGGATAGAAATCAATACCATTTACAAGATAGGTTATAGTTTAAATAAAACTGACAAAATATGTGTTTTGCAGTGAATTTAAACACTCCCGTCGCTTTGTTTCCTAATTGGATCTCAGATAGAAACGGCCAGTATGGGTGATTATTAG
>NZ_JBFSTZ010000041.1:0-26723 GCF_041467155.1 Vibrio sp. 10N.247.310.23
ATAATCACCCATACTGGCCGTTTCTATCTGAGATCCAATTAGGAAACAAAGCCTGACGGGATTCAACCGAGAGTTCCGCTTTGGTTATTTGTAGCTTGGCTTTCTCTACATCAGATTTCTTTTTGCTCAGCTGTGACTCAAGCTTGGCCACAGTGTACACAGCAGAATCGGCGACCGTTTGCTGGTTATCAATCATGCTTTCAGTGATCGTATTACGCACGACTCGGTTTTGTTCAAGATAACGCTTCAACGTTCTTTTCTGTAAGTCTCTATTTGACTGAGCAGCTGAAAGCTCACTTTGTGTCATTTCAAAATCATGTAACGCTGCCTGATAGCTGGATTCAGCGATTTTTACTTCTTCAGCCGCAGTGCTAACCGCTACGTTTGCCGAGTCGCGCGAAATCTTCGCTTGTTCATAAACAATTTGATAAGGCTCGTTTTCAATCTCATAGATTAACTGCCCTTTCTCAATGCGTTGGTTCGGGGTGATATAAATCTGGTCGACCTTGCCCGAGACATTGGTTGAGGTTGGGCGAAGCTGAATGTGAGGAGACTGCACCACAGAGCCTCCCGACAAATCCATTGGTGTATAGTTAATTAATCCTACCCACACAAATAACAACCAACCACTGCCTCCTAGATAAGCGAATGCTTTAGTCCCTGTGTTCCAAGGCATGCCAACAAGTCTTAATAAATAGATGAACAAACACCAAACCGCTAAACCTTCTAACATTTAGACATCCTCTGATTGATTAACTTGAGCCGGAGAATTCCATAAATCACGCAGTCGGATAATGGCTTTTTCAAAATCTACAAACGCAATGATAATGGCGAGCACCCACACCCAGTGCCAAATGAAGCCAATCCAAGTGAGCGCGGTAATCAACCCTATCTGATGGTGGTCAGTCTTATGAGCCTTTTGAATAGGGATCTCGTGAAGCTTCCAAAAACCGAACAGGCCAGCCGCTATGGTGCTGATCAGCACGATAGCGGCTGCTATATGTAAAACGGTATCTGCAGAGGTCTCTACATAAGGGATACTGATTAAACTCATTGCTCATACTCTTGTAAATTAAGACCAACACAGGATATATGCCACCCACTTACAACGGAAATTTTAGATAAATTACGTCATATAAAATAACATGATGATATAAATCACCAGATAAGGTGTGCGATATATCAAAGTAGCAAGGTATTAAGTTCAGTAGCCTGACGCTATTAAGGAGAGCTGATGAGATTCACAGCTAACGCTGCTTAAGTAGGTGGGAATGCCGATAGAAAGATTAGATAACGACAAAACATGGCAAGTCATGCACCAACGTAGATTAAGCAAAGTAGGTGATGTCTATGATGTCTGTTGAAGTGGCTTTTTTACCTATACAAGTTTAGGCAGCTATTTCCGAACACAATGTTTTTATCAGTAATGGTTTACACACCATAAATACTAGAACATTAAGCCAATGGAACATTATTCAGCAGACTTATACCTCAACAAAAGCACAAAAATTTAACATTTAGCTCTAAAAACACCACGCAGCGCAAACAATCACCCTAAAAGTAAACTATTCCTAGACACCCTCTTAGATCCCGCTAATATGACCGCCCATTCCACTAGTGTATAGTTGGATTTGGTACAACTTTATAAAAAATACATCACTATAATAAATTAACAATTGCAGGTATTTTATGCAAAATCACAACATGCTCGCCCGCATCGCTCGTGGAAATCTCGTTCTACAGATCCTTGCTGGTATTGTTTTCGGTGTCGTTCTCGCCATGGTTTCTCCTTCAGCAGCTCAAGATGCAGGCCTATTAGGTAGTCTGTTTGTTGGTGCTCTGAAAGCTGTTGCCCCAATTTTAGTATTCATTCTTGTTGCAGCTTCTATCGCAAACCAAAAGAAAGGTCAGCATACTCATATGCGTCCAATCATTGTGCTTTACCTGATTGGTACGTTCTCTGCAGCACTGACTGCTGTAGTACTGAGCTTCATGTTCCCAACCACTTTGACACTGGTTGCTGGCGCTGAAGGTGCTAACCCTCCTCAAGGTATTGCAGAAGTTCTTCATACGCTTCTATTCAAGCTTGTAGATAACCCAGTTAGCGCACTAATGAACGCGAACTACATCGGTATTCTTGCTTGGGCAATCGGTCTTGGTCTTGCACTGCACCACGCATCTGCAACAACCAAAGCGGTTTTCGAAGACCTTAGCCACAGTGTTTCACACATTGTTCGCTTCATTATTCGTCTTGCGCCATTCGGTATCTTCGGCCTTGTTTCGACTACATTCGCAACAACGGGCTTCGATGCACTAGCAAGCTACGGTCAACTGCTAGCGGTTCTACTAAGCTCAATGCTGATCATTGCTCTTGTCGTTAACCCACTGCTTGTCTTTGTAAAGACAAAACAGAACCCATACCCACTTGTACTGCAATGTATTCGTGAATCTGGTGTAACGGCATTCTTCACTCGTTCAAGCGCTGCAAACATCCCAGTGAACATGAACCTTTGTAAGAAGCTAGAGCTAGATGAAGATACTTACTCTGTATCAATCCCTCTAGGCGCAACCATCAACATGGCGGGTGCTGCAATCACCATCACTGTGTTAACGCTTGCAGCTGTACACACAATGGGTATTGAGATTGATATCTTCACTGCGATTCTACTAAGCCTTGTTGCTGCAATTTCAGCATGTGGCGCATCAGGCGTTGCCGGTGGTTCACTGCTACTGATTCCTCTAGCTTGTGGCCTATTCGGTATCTCAAACGATGTAGCGATGCAGGTTGTAGCGGTTGGTTTCATCATTGGTGTGATTCAAGATTCTGCTGAAACAGCGCTTAACAGCTCAACTGACGTCGTGTTCACTGCGGCTGTATGTAAAGCTGAGCAAAACAAAGCTTAACAGCTCTTGGTATTAGGCTTTAGCTCTAAGCTCTAAGCTCTAAGCTCTAAAAGCAAATAGCACACAAATAAAAAGGGAAGCATTCGCTTCCCTTTTTTGTTGTCTTGGTTTTCTAGATTACGGCTAGGAGCTATATAGATTTATAGCTTTATAGATTTATAGATTTATAGCTTCAGTCATTCTTGTCTAACTCATCAAAGCTAACCAACACGTTTTAGTGGTTGCTTTTCCAGCTTGGATCCACTGCTGCCTGACTGAAGTCTAGAGAGTTAGGGCTTGCTTCTTTGTTATGCGTTGCTTGATCGCTGGGTGACCCTTGATTCGCAGCACCGCTATCATGGTTTGGCGTCGCCTGCTGGCTGTAATCGACGTTAGCACCTTGCTCACTCGACGCTTTGGTCTCTAAATGACTACCATCGACATTTAACTCTTCGCCTTCTTCATCGGACGCTTCTTTCACTTTCTTAGGGATCGGTATATTGCGCTTGTAGAGCTTATTGAGCGCTTTAATGATTGAATGCTTAGTGATCGCTTCTTGAGTCAACTTAGTCATGATCGGCTTAGTCAGAGCTTGTAAGCCCACGACGGCATCGACACCCAGTTCACCACCAACTTTATCCCGCAAATGCTTCGCTTCTGAGTAGCCAAAATGAGCAGACAAAAATAGCCAGATATAAGCAATCGCGTTGCCGTGTTCACCATGGTCAATCCAAGCTTCGCCAGCTCTAAACATGGCTTCTGCACTGTTCTTTTCTGCGGCAGTTTCAAACCAGTACACCGCTTCGCCGTGATTCGGTTCAACACCAACACCGTTCAAATAGCTCATACCCAGTTTGATCTTGCCGTCTAGGTTGTTTTTTTCAGCGGCCTTTTGGTACCACTCGACAGAGCTTTCAGCCGAGTAATCTGGATTCTCTTTATCTAGACACCAGTCACCGATAAACAGCATCGCTTCGGTATTACCACCAGCCGCAGACTCTTCAATATAGGTATAACCCTTAGGGATGTTCTTATCGGTTCCACGACCAAAGACGAGCGCTTTGCCCATCTCGAATTTCGCCGATACGTCATTGTCTAAAGCAGAGATTGCTAGCTGCCAAAAGTTGGCTTTCTCTCTTAAAATGAGGTCTTCTTTACGCTTCATGCTTAGGCGCACAATGCCGTACATGCCATTGATATTATCGAGTTGCGCCGCTTTGTCGTACCAATACAGAGCTTCCTTTATATTGTTACGTTCAGCTTCTTTTGCCAAATACAGAATCGACGGTACATGACCGGTTTCGGCTTTGAAGTGACGCTCTTTTTGCTCTTGTATGCGCGCTTTTTCAATCGCTTTTCGGTAAGCGACAGCACGAGCCTTACGTTCTTGTTCCAAGCGCTGCTTTCTTAGCGATAAAGAGATCAGCCACACGGCGACAAGTATTAACGAAAGAGCCGTCGCACCAATTGCGATTCCCATTGTACTCATAAAATATTTAACCTAACTCGGCAGATACAAGACTCGACGTTGAGAGTGTGTTCTACCCATAGTGAATGTTATGTTTCGAATTACAGGGAAAAGTGCAGTTACTGGCACGTTCCGCCTTAAAATGAACTTAGTTCAGTATCTCAGGATTACATTGCGATAAGAAGCCTAGGAGGTTCAATCCGTATGCAGTCCATAGACGATGTGATCTTGCTTCAATATAGATAAATTATGAAGGCTGCCTTTCATCAGGAAAGTCCTAAAGCTTGGTGACGAAATTGATGTTTTTCCCATCAACAATTTCGTGCAACTGCCGTACAACTCTCTTACAGGAATAGCTCTATACCTAGGTCAATTGACCGTATATGTAAGCCAACTCGGCAACCGTCTTCGCTGAGAATTTCTTCATCAAGCTTGCTCGGTGTACTTCCACTGTTCTCATGGCAATGCACAATTCATCGGCTATTTTCTGGTTACGCTTACCGTCGATAATTTGTTTGAGGATGTCTATCTCACGCTCGGTTAACGACGCGTACGCTTGGCGATACACATTCATGTGTAAGTGCTTTTCTGAAGCGTCCAAACCTTGCTTGATCGCCTCAGCTAACTCATTGCCTTTAACTGGCTTTTGAAAGAAATTCACCGCGCCGGCTTGTAAGGCTTCAACCGCCATTGGCACATCACCGTGCCCCGTCAGGTAAATCACCGACAGTGGGCTCTGCGCTTTTACCATCAACTCATGAACTTGCTGCCCTCTCATCTCTGGCATTCGGCTGTCTAAAACCACACAACCCGGCGCACTCAAGTCCACTGAGTCTAAAAAACTGGGGCCATCTTCAAAAGCTGACACAGTGAAATCATGCTCTTCTAATAAGAACACCAACGAATCGCGCATCGACTCATCGTCATCAACCACATAGACAGGAAGCCTTTGATGAAGTTCAGACATAACAAGATTCCTTATGAATCATTTGAAAGAGAGAAAGGCAGTGTCACCGCAACATGACATCCATGTGGGGTGAGTGACGTGATCGTCATTTGACCACTGTGATCTTCAATAACATCTTGGCAAATCGCGAGCCCAAGCCCCAAGCCATTTTCTTTGCTGCTCACAAAGGCTTGAGTCACTTCTTGTTCAGTGAAATCTAAACCGGTGCCGTTATCGATAATCGACAACATTATTTTATCCGGTTGATACTCGGTAATCACTTTAATTGTCGATGGTTCGTTGTTTTTGTTACCAATATCAGACGTAGCGCTTTGTTCGCGATGCATCTGAGCATTACACGCATCAGTCGCATTGTTGATCAAATTTACAACCACCTGCTGCAGTCCGACAGGGTCAACATGTAGCTTGATAGGTGTACCCACAACATAACGTTCAATGGTTATCTTGTGTTTATGTAATCGAAATTGCAGTAGCTCGATGGTATCTGTAAGAAGCGCTTCTATATCAATTTGAGATTTATCTGATGAGCGCTTTTTGATCATGTTTCTTAAGCGTTGGATAATCGCATCAGCACGGTCCACTTGCGACTGGATCTTCTCAAATACAGGCTCTATGTCAGTCAGCGGTTTGTTCTTCGAAATCCGCAGTAAACCACCTTCGCTATAATTCCTAATGGCTGCCAGAGGCTGATTAATCTCGTGTGCCAAGCTACTTCCTAGTTCACCAACTACCGCGATACGTTGTGAGTGCTCTAGCTGTTCACTCTTACTTTTCAGCTTGTACAGCGTCGCTTCTAGTTGCTTTTTGCTGCGACTGAATTTGTATTCCAACCAGAAGTGGTAAGCATTCAGCGACACGACAAGAATAAAGAACGCCCATGCCCACTGTTGATTGTACTTGAGCCAGATTAACGCTTCTTTCCACCAAGGTTGTTGCAGTGGATGCATGTCGAGTTGTTGGTATAGCTTGTCGATCGACAGTAGGCTTGTCGGTGACGTCCAGCCCGATGCATTCGCTGCAACGGCTGGCGCACTGCTTTTTGGCATCGCAAATAACACCTGACTCATCTGTTTGGCCAGTGCCGAAGAAGCCCGCTCTGTTTTGGCAAACGACCAGTTAGGATACAACGGTGTAGACACCTGACATCGGAACCCTTCTGGTGCTTGATTCTCGATAACACGATATTGACCCGCCACCAGCAAACCTTCGCTGATCATGCTCTCAACTAAACAGCTTGGTACGACAGCCGCTTCAATGTGCCCTTCACGCAGTTGATACAAGCTTGCGTCGATCGGGAAACCTAAAAATTGGGTGTTAGAGAAAAAGTGGTTGGGATTAAGCCCTTGTTGCATCACTTGGTAACGCATAGTGAGGTAACCACCAAAAGCATTTTCAGATACTGCCGCAATCGGCTTACCGCTAAGTTGTTCGAGAGAGATATAAGGCGACATTCTTCTCACCACCAAGGCAGAACCAATGCTACGTGTATTACTGGTGCCTTGAGCTTCAAAGTTATGACTGGTCATGGTTGCCATCCAAGAAAGCGCATACTGGCGTCCTAATCGAACCGCCTGACCGGGGTTGGTGATGACAAAATCAACAGTGACATCTTTTACCGCTTCGGCCATCTCTTCCAAGTTGAAAGGCTTGAGAACAAAGTATTTTCCGGGAATGCGCTCCGACAGCCAATCCATTGTCGGCTGCCAACGCTGCTGAGCGGAAAGCTTACCTCGAGTCGCCAACACGCCAACCTCTATGATTTGCTCAGACTCAACAGTGCTTGTCGTTGCAATCTCTTGCTCCGATTGAGCCGCTAAACACGCGCCTGCGATTAGGCTCAACCAACAAAGGCCAACGATTGATATTAGGTTTCTGACTGTCACTGAAATCTCTTTCTCCAAACGGACTGTTTATTCAATTTATTCTCGATTCATTTTATGTCAGCGGCGTGTTTCGCGCTTAGCTCATGCTTGAGCGCCCTAAATAAGCCTCTAAAACAAAGCATAACAGCTAGATTGGTAAAACCACATTTGTTCTAGATCAACTTTGATCTGGGTATGTGGAAATCCACAATACCCCGTGAACGGTCAAAAACTGACAATGAGCCTAACAGATCGAATACCCATTTATAGGTACCTCTATGGACTCATTGAAAAGACGGTTTCTCAGCCAATTCGGCAAGGTTTCCGCTGGTGCTGCGCTCATTCCCATTGCCGGAATCAACACCGCAGTCGCAAGCACAGCCATTCGCAATAACAACCAACCTGACCGCAAAGGCGAAATAGGTAAACGCTACGCCATGGCGATTGATTTACGTAAGTGCGTTGGCTGTCAGGCGTGCACTGTTGGCTGTAGCGTTGAAAACCAAGCACCAATTGGCCAGTTCAGAACCACCGTAAAACAGTATGAAGTCTCCCTTGATGATGGTTCGACGGCTCAACAAGACGTGAAATCATTCATGTTACCTCGCCTATGTAATCACTGTGACAACGCCCCCTGCATCAAGGTTTGTCCTGTTCAAGCGACCTTCCAGCGTGAAGATGGCATCGTGATGGTCGACAATGAACGCTGCGTAGCCTGTGCTTACTGCGTTCAAGCTTGTCCTTACGATGCTCGTTTCATTAATAACGACACCCTTACCGCAGACAAATGCACCTTCTGCGCACACCGCCTTGAAGATGGCTTACTGCCCGCCTGTGTAGAAACCTGTGTTGGTGGTGCGCGTGTCATTGGTGACCTCAAAGACCCAAACAGCGAGATCAACCGTCTGCTTAATGAAAACCAAGACGACATCAAGGTGCTTAAGCCTGAGCAGAATACCAACCCCCATGTTTTCTATATCGGCATGAACGAGCGATTCGTTAGCCACATTGAAGGCCAACCTGCGATTTATGATCCAGCCGCCATCGATAACTCATCCTCTAGCAAACAAGAATTGGCAATCGCGACACAAGGCAAACAAGGAGAGACAGCATGAATATCACTGAGGTGTTAGTTCCCGCTCAAGAGATCGCTTGGCTACCGTGGGCGGTTCAATATTTCTTCTACATCGGTTCGGCTTATGCGGCGGCTATTCTGTTTTTGATTGCACTGATATTCAAAAACTCAACCAGCCATCAATTCCGTTCTGCCCTTGTACTTGTGATGGCCATCGGCGCGATTGTTGGGCCATTAGCATTAACCGGTGATTTGCACCAACCGGGACGTGCTTGGCACTTCTACGCCCACATCACGCCTTGGTCATGGATGTCATTAGGCTCTTTGTTTCTACCTCTATTCTCTGGTCTGGCTATCGCGACGGCTTGGGTTTACCTGCGTGACGACATCGCACAGCTTAAGGAAAGTGAAAACCCACTTCTAAAACGTTTGGCTTGGCTGACACTGGGCCAGTGGCAATTATCGAACAAACTGATGATTGCTCTAGCCGCTGTCACTGCTGTCTCTAGCTTAAGTATCGCGCTTTACACAGGTGCCGAGATTGCAATTTTGGCGAGCCGACCGCTTTGGCATCAACCGGCTTCTCCACTGCTTTGGTTCACGACTGCATTCTTTGCTGCAACGGGTTTAACGCTGTTGATTTGGGCTCTGCTGCCTTCAAGCAAACCAAGCTTAAAACCAACAGACCTAGCTCTGATACAAAGAACCATTACCTTGACAGGTGGCCTTGCCATCATTCTTACGTCGATTTGGGCATCTAACCATGGTCACATCAATCTCTATGAGAACAACGCTTGGGGAATCAACTTAGGCATCATGACCACCAGCATTTTGCTGTGCATGATCTTGGTTCTCCCCCTACAACGCCTATCGCAAAGTAAGCTAGGAATTATCTGTGTTGCGCTTGCGACCATAGTTTCTGCATGGGCGGTACGTTGGGTCACCATGATGGAAGTTCAAACCATTCCACGTTTCGATGTTGGCCCATTCCCTTATGAACTGCCGATGGGTAGCGCAGGATTACTCGGCATTGTTGGTATGTGTGGTCTTTGGTTAGCACTTGCGTTGTTCGCCTCTGAGATCGTGTCTACTGGTTCTACACGAACAACTGGTTCTGCACCAAAGACAACATCGAAGCCAAACCAAAATACACCTTCACCACTTAACCGCTCACATAGCTTGTAGTCTGAGGAATCATCATGGATAACAAACGTCGTCAATTTTTGAAAACAGGCCTTGCTGCCGGTGGTGCTGGAGCTTTTGCTGCAGGTTATGCGACAACCACAAAACACATGGTTCACGGTGCTATCGATGGCACCGCGGGTAAGAAAACCAACCACATCCATCACGGTAATTCGCTAGAGACGGAATACAGTGTTGATGAGCAAGGTAAGATCTCGCCGAATCCAAACCAACGCGTTGCACCATCAATGTGTTTTGGTTGCTGGACACTGTGTGGCTTGCGTGTACGTATCGATAATCGCAATGACGAGATCTTGCGTATCTCAGGTAATCCGTATCACCCACTATCAAGTGATCAGCAGATCCCGTTCAAAACACCGGTAAAAGACGCCTACATTGGCTTGTCTGGTGAGTCAGGCATCAATAACCGCTCGACAGCCTGTGCCCGTGGTAACGGCATGTTGGAGATTCAAAACAGCCCATACCGAATCACTCAACCGTTAAAACGTGTTGGTAAACGAGGTGAAGGCAAGTGGGAGCCGATCAGCTACGAACAACTTATCTCTGAGATCACCGAGGGTGGTGACTTATTCGGTGAAGGTAAAGTTGAGGGCTTACGATCGATTCGTGACATCGAAACACCACTCGATCCAAACAACCCTGAATACGGACCAAAAGCCAACCAACTGCTTGTGACCAATGCCGGTAATGAAGGCCGTGACGACATCTTGAAGCGCTTTGCATTTAACAGCTACGGCACACGCAACTTTGGTCACCACGGCTCTTACTGTGGTTACGCGTTCCGTGCGGGTTCAGGTGCGATCATGAACGATCTAGACAAGTTCTCGCACTTAAAACCAGATTTCAACAACGCAGAGTTCATTCTTTTCATCGGTATGTCTCCGGCTCAAGCGGGTAACCCGTTCAAGCGTCAAGCAAGACAATTGGCTGAGGCTCGTACCAACGGAAAACTCAGCTACACCATAGTGACACCAAGCCTTCCGGCAGGATCGTCAAGCCTTGCGGCGGGCGATCGCAATAACTGGCTACCGATCAAACCGGGCACCGATTCAGCATTAGTTCTTGGCATGATCCAATGGATCATCGAAAACCAACGATACAATCACGACTTCTTGTCTCGCCCAAGCGCACAAGCGATGCAAAAAGCAGGCACCACACACTGGTGTAATGCATCTCACCTTGTGATCAGTGACGAGTCGCACCCACAAAATGGGCGTATGCTTCGTGCATCGGATATAGGGTTGCTAGAAACAGGCGAACCGATGTCTGACGATGACGGATTCATCGCACTCAATGTGACAACTTCACTATTATCATCGCATATTCAGGTGAATGAAGCGGCTCTGTTCGTCGATCAAGATGTAGAAATCGATGGTCAGACTGTTCGCGTTAAATCTTCTCTGCAAAGATTGAAAGAAGAAGCCTTCAAATACGACCTTGCTTACTACAGTGAGCAGTGTGAGATCCCACAAGACCAGATTATTGCACTGGCAAAACGCTTCACCAGTTACGGTACAAAAGCAGTCGTGGATACTCACGGTGGAAACATGCACACCAACGGCTTCTACAACTCGTTCTCTATTCTGATGCTGAACGCGCTGATCGGTAACATCAACGCGAAAGGCGGTGCGATGGCGAAAGCGGGCGGCTACCCGACTTCGGTTGCTGGTCCACGTTACGACTTTACCAAGTTTAAAGGTAAGACTAAGCCTCAAGGTGTATTCTTGTCCCGCAGCAAGTTCCCGTATCAAAAAACTAGCGAATACAAACGTCGCGTTGCCGCAGGCGAGTCACCTTACCCGACCCGCGCGCCGTGGTACCCAATATCAGCTCCGCTTTTAACTGAGCACTTATCAGCTGCGATTGACGGTTACCCTTACCGTGCAAAGGCATGGATCAACCACATGGCGAACCCACTTTATGGTGTTCCGGGGTTAGATAACTTGTTGGGTGAAAAGCTTAAGGATCCAAAACAGCTTGGCTTGATCATCTCTATCGATGCCTTCATCAATGAGACCACAGCGTTATCGGATTACCTAGTGCCAGACACGGTGACCTACGAAAGCTGGGGCATGGCAACCCCGTGGCATGGCGTCGCGACCAAAGCGATCACCGCTCGCTGGCCGATTGTTGAGCCTAAAACCTCACGCACTCAAGACGGGCGCGCCATTAACCTAGAGAACTTCTTTATTGATCTGGCGAAAACACTGGGGTTAGGTGGCTTCGGCGACAACGTAATCAAAGACAATCAAGGTAACTGGCACGGTATTCATAGCGCTGAAGACTTCTACCTGCGCTCGGCTGCTAACTTAGCGTTCGTAAAAGGTGGCGTGCCGAATGTCGATGCGGAAGATATTGTTTGGTCTGGTCTAGAACGCCTAGTCCCTGTGATGAACAAAACGCTCAAGCCTGAAGAGATGCTCAAAGTAGCGTATATCTTTGCGCGTGGCGGCCGTTTTGAAGACGCAACCAATGCGTATACCAATGAAACCATGAAGTACAAATGGACCAAACCATTGGCTATCTGGAATGAAAAGCTCGGTACTTCTCGCAACACCATCAGTGGCGAGCAATACATGGGTTGCCCTACATGGTATCCACAAAAACTCGCGGACGGAACGCCACTAGCAGAGCAGTTCCCAGCAAAAGAGTGGCCGTTCACCCTAACCAACTTTAAATCCAACATTCACAGTGCGGTGTCTAACTTATCACCACGCTTAGAGTCGATCAAAGGAGTAAACCCTGTTTACATCCACCCGCAAGACGCCTCTTCTGTGGGTATCAAAACCGGTGACGTGTTTGCTATTGAAACACCGAGCTCAACCACACATGCGTTGGCGATGGTGATTGATGGCATCAAACCGGGCACATTAGGCTTTGAACACGGCTTTGGTCATAAAGAACTCGGTGAGCGTGCGCACTGGATCGGTAATACACAACAACCGGTGAAGATGAAGTCGAACGATGGCGTTAACATTAATGATATAGGCTTGATCGACCCGACGAGAGAAGGCAAAGGCGTCATGTTGGATTGGGTTGTGGGGGCAGCAGCAAGGCAAGCGCTTCCGGCTAAGATCTACAAGGTCTAGCTTAAACTCAGCAAGCTATAACTTAATCACTCATTCAAAACACTTCCTTATCTGATTTGCAGATGAGAACACAACAGGGCAACTTCGTCATTCGAGGTTGCTCTGCTTTTTCGTCCCCTTGATCTAGAAAAGCAGGCTATTTGGATAAACGTCCAATCTACATAAAGTACCCAATCTAGATAAAGCATCCGCTCTAGATAGAGTAATCAACCCAAAGCCATTAGGTAATCTTCATTTCACCACAACTTTTTTAGCCCGCATCCATAAAGCAGCTATGCTTATACAATCGGTGCCATAAAAGAGCCTTAACAAGCAGTTATACCGAGGCGAACATGGCAGTTCCCTTGCATTTCATAAACGGCAGTTGGATCAACCTATAGAAGTTTACATCAATACCATTATGGTAACTGAGGTTATTAATGTGAGACTCACCTCAAGTTCCAAGTGAATTAATGTGGAAATCCACAATAGCGCGAACAACCAATTATGTCGAAAATGCGTGCATTACAACCAATAGCGACGCCTCATGACTAAGCTGACAATTAAAACTCAAACTCTAACGCTTTGCATCGCTGCTCTAGGAAGCCTTTCTTTATCCGCTTTTGCACAAGCAGCACCCAATCCAATGCCAGAAGCCGCAGAAACTTGTAGCGGCTGCCATCAAGCCGACGGTAAAGGCATGCCCAACATTGCCCCTATGCTTGCAGGGCTCAATGCTGACTATCTAGAACATCAACTGGTTCTGTTCTCAAGTGGTGAGCGTCAAAGCGCGATCATGAAGGGAATGGCTGACGGTGTATCTGATCCCGCTGTTCGTCGTGAGGTCGCAGAATACTTTGCATCACTACCTTCATACGAATTTACCGATTTAGAGCAGCGCGGCTCACAGGCTGATATCGATAACCCCTATCGTAAACTTGTATTCCAAGGCGATTGGGATAGAAACATTCCAGCCTGTGCAACCTGTCATGGGCCAAGCGGTATGGGCGTGGACAAATTCCCGCGCCTAGCAAGCCAGCATGCCGACTACATTCAAACTCAGCTCAACGCTTGGAAAAATGGCACTCGTAAGGGTGATGATTTGAACATGATGGGTAATATCGCGGGCAAGTTAACCGACGATGAGATCAAAAACCTGTCTTACTACTTCGCCTCTTTCCGATACTAAAGGGCTCGCATGAAAACATTACTTCTAATTACCGCAACCCTTGCCTCTGGAATCGCTTATGCCGAAGGTGAGTTGCCCGATCGTCAAACCGAACTGCCCGCCGTTGAAAAACCACAAGATAATAAATATCTGGTGCCACGCGACTTGGTAGATATTCCTGATGGGGAATTTGGTGACAAAGTAAAACTGGGCTATTCCCTGTTTGTCGATTCACAACAGATGCGTGGTACGTTCGTCGGCAATGAACAAAACTGTGTCAACTGCCACATGCAAGCGGGCATGAAGCCTAACGCTGCCCCTCTTTGGGGTGCGTACATGGCCTACCCTGCGTATCGTTCTAAGAATGACAAGGTAAACAGCTACGCAGAACGTATCCAAGGTTGCTTCACCTACTCAATGAATGGTCTGCCACCGGCTGAGGGTTCAAAAGAGATGGTCGCACTAACGGCGTATTCATACTGGCTGGCGATGGGCGGCATCTTAGACAAGAACGGCATGCAAGATACACCCGTTCCTGAGATTAGCGATGCCGACTTACAAGTCGGTGGTAAAGCGGAAAGCTTCCCTCTCCCTGAAGAGCTGTTAAGCAAATACCCAATCGATGGCCGCAGTAAGTTGGCAGGGCGTGGCTATCCTAAGATTGATAATCCTGAACAAGAGCCATCGATAGCGCGTGGTGAAAAGGTTTACCAAACCAACTGCCAAACCTGTCATGGTCAAAATGGTGAAGGTATTAAAGGGGCTGACGGACGTTCATACTTTCCACCATTGTGGGGCGAAAACGCGTATAACTGGGGCGCGGGTATGCACCGGGTGAACACCGCTGCCTATTTCATCTATGAAAACATGCCGCTTGGAAAGAGCCAGCAACTTTCGATTCAAGATGCATGGGATGTGGCTGCATTTGTGAATAGTCATGAACGCCCACAAGATCCTCGATACAAGGGTGATGTTGCTAGCAATGCTAAGCGCTACCACAATCACCAAGGTTACTATGGCAAAGAAGTTGATGGTCATGTACTAGGTACCAAAGCTTATCCGAGTGGTAAAGAAGTGATTCATGAGCATTAATAGGTATTAGTGAATATGAGCCATTCACGCCAGATATAGCTAAGCTTTACATTGTAAATCAGCTATAGCCGGAGGAATAAAAAGGAGCCAGATCGTTCGACGTTCTGGCTCCTTTTTTATGTTTGAACGATTAGAGATTCAGCTAATCTTGCTGCATCTTTTCCCAAATGGTCGGAGAGCCAATATAGTCTTGAACCGTAGTGATGAATTCTTTGACTAGTTTGGTTTGCTTACGGTGCGGATAGACAGCGTAGATTGCGGTATCAATCGTAGAGATCGGATAATCCGGCAGTAAAGTGACCAAGCCAAGTTCTTTCATTGAGGCATACAGGTTTGATTGATCAAGGAAGCCATAACCTAGACCATCTTTCACACAAGACACCATAGTACGAACATCACTCACCTTATAGTTGCCACGAATCGTTAGGCTCTGGAAGGTATTACCTCCCGGCTCTTCACCAATGCGCAGATGGTCGACCGTCATATCACCATTGGTATAAATCACCGCAGGTAGAGCGAGTAGATCTTGTGGCGTTTTCGGTTCACCGTGCTGCTTCACAAAATCGTTTGACGCGACCAACATGAAATTACTGTCGGCAATCTTCTTCGCAATCAAATTCGATTCAACAAGCTTACTGAAGCGAAACGCGATATCAAACTGCCCTGCAATGATGTTGGCGATCTTATCGTCTAGTGAAAGTACGATCTGAACATCTGGGTACTTTCTCATGAACTGAGTGATGATAGGTTGCAAATATTGCTGCCCAAAATAGATCGGTGAAGTAATTCGTAGCACACCTTTGGGTTCAGACTGGTATGAATCTGCAATTCCTTGGATCTGATTGATAGTGTCTTTCAGCACATAGGTTTGTGCGAGAATATCTTCCCCGGCCGACGTCAACGAAAACGAGCGTGTAGAGCGGTTAAGCAGCTGAACACCTAAATCTTGCTCGAGCTTTTTGATCTGTTTAGAGAGTGATGAGTTGTCCATATCGTGCAAGGTTGCCGCTTTGGTAAACGACCCTTGTTGAACCACATCTAAGAACAATAACAACTGATTGGTATTTGGCACTGCGCCTCTCCTGAAATAAAACTCGACTAGCGTTCGTCTTTAGGGGTATCCATCACAACCATAGTCGTAATAGATTGCACCTGAGCACATTCCCCAAGCACATCGGCATGAAACTTCTTATAGCCCGGTAGATCTTTGGTTTCTACCCTTAGCAAGTACTCGTTGGCACCGGTAATGTTGTGGCACTCCACCACCTCTTTTTCCATACTGACATGCTGTTCAAACTCTAGTTGAGCCGCTTTGCTGTGGCTCGATAAACCAATCAAAACGTAAGCAATAAAGCCAACGCCCATCAGGCCATTATCCAGAACTGCACGGTAACCTTGAATGATCCCTTTACGCTCGAGATCTTGTACTCGCCTTAAGGTCGCTGAAGCCGACAAACCAATTCGTTCAGAAAGCTCAATATTGGAGATTCTGCCGTCCAATTTAAGCTCTTGCAATATCCTTTCGTCAAATCTATCCATAAGTACTTATTATTGTGCATTAAGTGATAATTGAGGAAATAAAAGCACATAATTGCCTCACTTTCCACCTACTATGTTTCTCAACACGTGAAAGTCATGACCGGTCAGTCACTTCGTTCATTTTACTGCTGGAGAACCATAATGCCTTTAGAACAACTTAGCGCACTTGCCTTGTTTGCGTTTGTCTCGACCTTCACACCAGGTCCAAATAACATCATGCTCATGACATCAGGAGCAAATGTTGGCTTTGCCCGTACTATTCCACACATGCTTGGCATTGCTCTAGGGTTTGCAGCCATGTTGCTGCTGGTTGGCTTCGGTTTAATGGGCATTTTCAACGCGTACCCAGTTACTCACCAAATACTGAAATACCTGAGCCTTGCTTACCTCGTGTACCTTGCAATCAAGATAGCATTGAGCGGCAAAGCGAAAAGTACTGAAGCTTTTAAACCAATGACCTTCCTCGGCGCTGCCAGTTTTCAGTGGGTGAACCCTAAAGGTTGGTCAATGGCGCTGACTGCGATTTCAGTTTATAGCAGCGGCAGTTCATGGTGGGAGCTTGCAATCATCGCAGGTATCTTCACGCTAGCCAACTTGCCTTCTGTGACCTTCTGGACGGCAGCAGGCAAGCAACTACAACACTGGTTAACAACACCAGTCCGCATTAAAAGCTTCAACTACGGTATGGCTGGCTTGCTTCTAGCATCGACCATTCCGATGCTCTAGTCGAATAACTTCTGTATTTTAACGGTTGGTACTCCTGTGCTAACCGTTATTCTCTTTATAAATAACCCACAAGTTCACTAAGCCAACGACCAAACATCGTCTGCCCGCTCGGCGTTAACGTCCACACAAACGCCGCAACATTCACTGCCACTGTCACCCAATATATGGCTCTGAACGGCTGCTTCTGCGTTTTATGACGCAGCTTATCTTGAGCAATCAACGCCCCTAGCCAGCCACCAGCAACAGAAAAAATATGCAGAGTTTTCTCTGGCACACGCCAATTGCCATTGATCGCTGCTCGCTTGTCCTTCGCGTACACAAAAAACGTCACGAAACCGATAACCAAATACCACACCAACAGCGCTTTAGAACTTTCCGCAAACAACACAGACACCGCCACCAGAACCAAATAAGTGATAACGATTTGAATAGATGAAGACAACATGACTCCTTTTGAGCAACAGCTCACATACTGTAGCAATTACGCCCTGTAGATTTTGATAAGGATGAGTAAGGCATATTGTAATTCGGTTAGCCTGCAAAGAATAAACAAGCCCTTTCATCCCTACATAACATGATGGAAGTTAAAGGAATTATAAATATGTACAACCAAAAGTACGCCATCTACCAAGTTTTTACGCGTTTATTTGGCAATAAAAACACCCAACATGTTCCATGGGGCACAATCGAGCAAAATGGCGTCGGTAAGTTCAGTGATTTTACCGACAAAGCGCTGTCTGAAATCCGCAAACTCGGTATGACTCATATTTGGTATACCGGAGTGCCACATCACGCCATCATCAATGATTACAAACACATCGGGATTTCAGACGACCACCCGAGCGTGGTAAAAGGCCGTGCAGGATCACCTTATGCGGTAAAAGATTACTACTCAGTCAATCCAGACCTCGCTGAGAATCCTGATCGCCGTTTGGAAGAGTTCGAGGCACTCATCAAAAGAAGTCACGACAATGGTTTAAAAGTGATTATCGATATCGTACCGAATCACGTTGCGCGTCATTATAAAGGCTTAAACAACCCAGAAGGTGTCAGTGACTTCGGCGCTCAAGATGACACAACGCTGGAATACCACAAAGACAATAACTTCTACTATATTCCCAACAGCACCTTTGAATTGCCAGACATAGAGCCCGCCTTTACGCCGCTAGGTGGTGAACAGCACCCTAGCCTAAGCTCCCCGTTTATAGAGACGCCCGCCAAATGGACGGGCAATGGATCACGCTTAGCTAAACCTAATTTCGACGATTGGTATGAAACCGTAAAGATTAATTACGGTGTGCGCCCTGACGGTTCAAAAGATTTCCCTAAGCTACCCAAAGGCTATGTACAGCGTGACCACCTAGACCATTACCACTTCTGGGAAGGCGTGGATGTGCCAGACTCTTGGATTAAATTCCGAGACATCGCCTTGTTCTGGTTAGACAAAGGCATTGATGGATTCCGTTACGACATGGCTGAAATGGTGCCAGTTGAGTTTTGGAGCTACCTCAACTCATCAATAAAGATGAAAAACCACGATGCCTTTCTGATGGCAGAGGTGTATCAGCCGGACTTGTACCGTGAATACATTCACTTAGGCAAGATGGACTACCTCTATGACAAAGTAGATCTGTACGACGGTCTAAAAGACATCATGCTAGGCAATACTTCCACGGCTATCATCCCCAAAATCCAACATCAAATGATGGATATTGAACATCACATGCTGCACTTCTTGGATAACCATGATGAACAACGCATCGCGTCTCCTGAATTTGTAGGTGACCCAAATATAGCGAAGCCTGCAATGCTAGTCAGCGCGTTATTGAGTAGTTCTCCAACCATGATCTACTTTGGGCAAGAAGTCAGCGAACCGGGCGCGGAGAATGCAGGGTTTGGACAGCCCTCACGAACTTCCATATTTGACTACATCGGAGTCCCACAACACCAAAAGTGGATGAACCACGGCGCATTCGATGGCGGGCTATTAGACGAAAACGAAAAGCAGCTGCGTCACTTCTATCAAAAGGTAATGAACTTTTCGCTAGAGCACTCATCGATAACAGGTGATTACCAAGACTTACACCAGTGCTGTAACTTAAGTGATTCAGTCTACGCATTTCTGCGCTCTGACCACCAAGAGCTAACCATTGTTGCAGCTAATTTCAGCCAACATACCACTGAAAATATTCACTTAAAGATTCCAAGTGATGTAATCCAAAAACTCAAATTAGTTGATGGTCGTTACATACTCAATGAATATATTGAAGGCATAGCGCAACAAGTGCTCGACATTGAGAACAGTGTTGGCAGTTTTAATATTGAATTGAAACCGCTGGCGTCTTTGGCTTGGGTGTTATCCTTAAATGGATGATATACCTATCAATATAAATTACCGAACAGCTCGCTTTTAGCTAATTGATAAATAACTTAATTTCCACATTAAATTAACACTCTCTCAATTCGATATATTACTCACAATAATAAGGATGAGCTCTCATCCTTATTAACTACGCCTAGCCTCTACGCCTTACATTATTGATATTATGCAAATGAGTCATTGATCCAATTAATTTAACAATAACCAAATACAAAGCGTGATATTGACACTAGGTTTCCTATATTTACGAATTTAAAATAACTTTATACATTGCCATCACAAATAGTTGACCTTGGTTAAAGCTAGGATATTCATCTTCATAAAAAGTGAAATATGGATATCAAAACGTGAACAACATAAATATTAATAAAATTATCTCTCTACGAAATACCTTCAACAATACCAAAAAGAAGAGCTTCAAACGCTCTACATTGGCCAAAGCAATGTTACCGCTCTTCACCGCTACTTTGATCGCGGGTTGTGGTAGTGATAATGATAGCGACAACGGTACAGCCCCTGGCAACAGTGGTTTATACCCTGCAGAGGCGTTGTTGCCTAAATCAGTTGAACCTTTTTCGAGTCCTGAGATCTGATCCTTTATGATGGTAAGAGCGGTGACAACATGGGTAAGGCAAAAAAGAAGATAACTAACTGGGCGGAGTACAATAAGGCTTTGTGCAAACGTGGCTCGGTTACGTTCTGGATAGATGATACAGCTGTAGATGCATGGCGATGCAAAACCCATCATGGTAAGCGTGGTAGAGGCTTTCAGTACTCTGATACAGCGATAGAAACTGCCTTGATGATTAAAGGAATATTCTCACTACCATTGCGTGCTCTTCAAGGTTTTATCGACTCTATCTTTGAGTTATTGGATGTTCCACTGACGTCCCCAGACTACACCTGTATCAGTAAACGCTCGAAGACAGTCAAGGTCAAATACCGTAATAAATCTAAAGGGGCTATTCGCCATATAGCCATTGATTCGACTGGTCTCAAAGTCTTTGGCGAGGGTGAGTGGAAAGTGAAAAAACACGGTGCCGAAAAACGTAGAACATGGCGCAAGCTGCACTTAGCCGTTGATGTCGATACCCATGAAACCATTAGTGCAGAGGTCAGCCTAGTAAATGTTGGTGATAGCGAAGTGCTGCCAACGTTACTCAACCCTTTACGTAGAAAGATCGATGCTGTGTCTGCCGATGGAGGATATGACACAAAAAGTTGCCACAATACTCTGAAAAATAAAGGCTGTACTCCGTTAATACCACCTCGAAAGAATGCAACGTTTTGGGAAGAGGGGCACCCCAGAAATGAAGCTGTCGAGGCTCTGAAAAACGGAACTATAGCGAAGTGGAAATCCGAGTCTGGTTATCACTATCGCTCAATATCTGAGACCGCAATGTCTCGATATAAAGGACTAACCAGCGGTAAATTGAGCTTGAGATGTTATAACGCTCAAGTGGGTGAAATCCTGGCGAATGTCAAAGCGATTAACAAAGTCATAAGACTAGGCATGCCTGTTCGAAGCTAATGCTGAGTCAAGTATGGCGTCGTTGACCTTCAAACTGATTTGATCAACAACGCCTCTGCGAGAACAAGATACTGAGATAAAAGAAGAAGATGAGGCTCGGTTGTCACCACTTGGTTACAAACACGTGAATATGCTTGGGCACTACTCATTTACGTTAGCAGATCAAGTGATGAAGGGGCAGCTAAGGCCACTGAAAAATCCTTCAGATTTTGATGATTGGCCTTAGCGTACGTTTTCGTTCCATTGGACTTCAAACCCCATACCATGCTTATTTTAAAATAGTGAAACAATGAGCTGTAGCTTGATTGTCACCAAGCCTATTAAGATATGAATACGCTTCTTTGCACTCATTTAGTTTCACCTGATGGAGTGCTATAGGGGCGATTAGTATTGCTGCCGCTACGATTATTGCCGCGATAATTATCGTTCTGGTCATATTCCCTCTTACTTCCGATTATTGAGAAAAGATACAAGATTAGACAATCTTTCCTCCCAATGAATAAGCCTAGTTTGAGCATCTCTGGCTCTACTTGGGGAGCTCGATTTAAGTTCTAGTGAAAGTTGACCAATCGTTCGATTTACTAAATTTTGATAGTCATTAAGCTCTTGATTCGATAGTTTATCGAGACTTTTTTCTTTATAAACTGACATGTATTTTCCTCTTAAGAGTCGTTAGATGCTTTGCTAGCTAAGTTTCCCTCTACATGCGCATCAAGGACAACCCTTGCCTCATCAGCTTTCTGCTCAACTTTCGCTTGTGCTTTTGCGTTCAAATGCTTCAACAAGTTACCAACCAGAGGGACATTATCAAGCTTGTTAATTGCATCCGCTAACTTAGAACTTTTATCGATAGCATCGATTATCGGGTGATCAGAATTGTTATAGTCAGAAATAAGTTTTCCTGGATTCTCACTATTAACTTGAAGCAAATTGAATAACAATCTAGTCCTTAATTCACCACTAGATTCATCTTCACCAATTTTGGATATTTGAGTAGATAATCCTTCAAATGTCTTACTAGAGACTTCCTTGTGAGTATATTCTTCGATAAGGCGCTTGCTAAGCTTATAGCTTTTGTTTGAAGAGTAAGCTACCCACAAAATTGGAGCGTAAACTGGTAGCATAAGTGAGAAGATCGTTGGGGTATCCTTTATTACACTTACAAACTCTTGCCCTTGAAATAGAACACGAAAGACGCTGTACATAAGTGGAATTGATGAACAAATAATTAAGCCCACGATCGCAATAAAGAAAGACTTCTCGTGTTTTTCAAGCTGAATTTTCTCTACTTTAATCTTTTCTACATAAGCTCCTGACAAACCAGCAGTTAACGCAGTCGGTAACAAAGCATCTATCTTGTATACTATCCCTTGATATTTATCATTTGCAGAAGCAATAGCTTCATCCGTTTTTTCATTGAAAATATCGACTAATTCTTCCAATTTCGTAGACTGAGTATCTATAGTCTTTGATAATTCGTTAGACAATATTGAAAGGTCATCCTTGATTTTCTGATAACTAGATTCAAGTTGCTCCTTCAATCCCTCCACTTGCTGAACTTCTCCAAATTCATCTTCATAACTATGACCAAAAACATCATCGTAAATTTGTCGAATTTCTTTTCTTTCACTCGTGGCACTCGTGAGAAGTGTTTTCAGTGTTTTTGTTAATTTTTCTGAACTTTCAACTTGCTCTGTTACAGTCTCAATTCGTTGAGACAAGAGATTTTTTTCTTCAATTAAATCTTTAAGACCCTGAATTGTGCTTTCAGACTCTAACTTTGTTTCCGCTAATTCACTATTTTGACTTTCAGCTGTAGCAAGAGCCTGACTAATTTCATTCTGTTGGTTAATCGACGTTTCATGAGCAGAAGATATAGATTTTTTCAACTCTTCAACGAGTTCTTTACCCTCTTCGACACTCTTTACTATCTCTTGTATTGCTTCAAACTGCGTCGTTGCTTTATTCTTAATTTCAGCTGTTTTTCTTTGATTTCCAACTGTCTTAGAAAAATGCTCTGGTGCAGTCTTCTCTAATGTAGATAAAGATGACTGCGCTTTTTCTAATTCACTTCCAAGTTCATTCACTCGTTTCCATAAATGATCTTTTTCTTCTTTAATTAGGCGTTTAAGCCGATCTTCAGATGTTTCCCACACGAATTTGTTTCCTTTAATTTTTTAACTTATCCGGCAAACCATTCACAGCATCTAAGTCACGCTGTTCACCCGCCTTTGCTATTCGTGATAACTGGCGTTCGGACTTACCCCAACGTTTCGCTATATCTTCAAATTTCCAGCCCTTTGCATTAGCAATACGCTGAAACTCTGTAATATTTTTACCCGTCATATATGTCCATTTGTTAACTGTAAACAATCTCCCTCAGCACTGGCTGATAATGATTGCCATACACTAAAGGTCGCATTATCTGATGTCGCTTTGGCTTGCTTAATAATAGAGGTGATAGTTGCTCTATGGAATGTAACCAATTGATAGAGTCAGAGCAGCGATAAGAGAATAATTTGATGATGTTCTCAAAGTCATATGTGAGGTTCCTATTAATTAGATGCTCATGGTGTGCAATTCTGTTTCTCACAAGGCGTATTGATTCCAATGAATCATAAATATCTGAAAGCAATGAAACTGTGGTTAAATGCCCTGTACCGTTCGGAAACAAGTGTAATAGTTCTACATCCCAAATACGGGTTGAATGCCGGCTAGTAAACATTTTTTGCCAGAAAACAAATTTCAGCTCAGGAATAACTTTTCCTGTAGTAGCATTATTGCGCCTTGCATTAATTAAATCTGTTCTTGGGTTATAGCGTCCTCGACTTGGCAATGACCGTTCAAACGTTTCATTCCAAGGCCAGCGCTCACCATATATTTTCGTAAGAACATCATTAACAGCATTTCTGATAAGCACTTCACAGATATGTAGTGGTAACATGAACGCAGACGACACTTGACCATTCCAACTATACAAGTTTAGCGCACTAGTAATGCAGTACGGATGACCGTAGTGATCCTGGAAAGTCTTGAGTCGAGTCTCTGACAACGCTTTAGCTACATTAGTTAAATTGAAATTATTTGACGAATGAACCAATTTTCCTTATCCTTATATCACTAGCTATGAGATTCGCGGGCGGAAGCCTCCACTTGTAGACGCACGAAGTAGGAAGCCCAAGCATTTATGTTTGGGCTTTTCTCTTTCTAGCCCCCCAATAAAGCATAAATTCATATTACGCCTACCTGTCATATATGTCTATGATACAAGGTAACTTCTGTGTCCTTGATAGCTAACAAACATATATGCTATTGATATTAAAAGTTCGGAATGAGCGTCCTCCCCTCTACTACATCGATGGCTAAATTACTCAACAAATACGAATTAATTGAGTCGAGCTTGGAAATTTATCACTTTATACACGTACAAGGTAACTACCCTAACAAACTGATTTTACTATATTAAAATCAATTCGTAGCACAAGATAGTGTGTAACCATTATCCTTGATAACAAATAGATATAATGGTGATAAGCTTTCGCTTAACCATTGGTAAGTTTTGCCAAAAGTTTACCAGTGCTCGATGCAACAGGGGAATACCGGCACACTTAAGTCAATGCGCCGGAGGGGGAGTACAACTTGAATGTGACCGACTCAAATCCTATGCCTTTCGCGTCATTGGGTAGTATCGTAATCAGCTGATTACGATACTACATAGTGGAATAGTTAAGGTAATTGATGGGCTGTTGCTGTTAAAGACTCGATTTGAACTGTTTTACCTGAAATAGAAACATCTTTGGTATAAAGACTTTCTGCTTTATCCCATTCTAAAAACGCCTGGTTAGCTATCGTTTGAATCGTAGCTAAATTCACATCGTATTCTTGCGTTAAACTCAAGGGAAACTTGAAATCATAACTGAGCCAGACGCCATTTTGCTCGGGACGCAATACATTTTGCCAGGCAGAGTACTGGCTACCACAACTATCATATTCAAAATTGCAAATCTCAAAATCCTTACTTTCCGGTAATTGAGATAAATATAAGTAAACATCATAGTTTTGATATTCAGGCATAGCTTTAGCATTGCTAAAACTTAACATAACAACACTGTGTGCCCCTGCCTTGGTTCCAATCTCAATATGATTTGTAATAGGTGGGATCGTTGCAGTTTTCGTACAACCCAATAGCACCACTGAGATACCTGCTGCAAATAACATTTTTTTCATAAATAATCCTCACTTCACTGGATATCCAACCAGTGTAATAAGAATTACACCACTATACAATCAACATCTTCATCAATATTTAATGTTAAATTAATCAGTAATTTTAATATGATGTTGTTTATGTATGGTTCATTCTGACTGCTATATGCTTGCATGTAGAGTCAGTATGAAGCCGACAGAGCGAAGCGGCGTCAGTATCACTAATCTAGAGAAAACTGATCATTTTGAGGATTAGGATCAAAAAACCAGGTGAAACCAAAACGAGTTACAACCTATTAACATTTGGTGGAGTTATGTAATTAACTTTCAGAATGCTTTTAGGGGGCAAATTGAAAGAAAAGGGTAGATTTTTATCCCTTTCCTCGATTTTGCAAGTGAAGCTTGCAAAAATTGCACTAAACTAGCCTATTTAACATATTGTACATAACACGCCTATAAAATTAGGGGTCATAAATGGACTTAAGACTTTGACACGATCACTAATGCTTAAGAAAAAATAAGCCTTAGCCCTGCTAGAATCTGTAATGCGTTGTTGGTTGAATAATACTTGAGCTTTTTGTGGCCGTTCCACTAAATCAAGAGTATATGTGAGATAGCTTCCTGTCGTATGACAAAAGAAAGTAACAGCGCAGCCAGCTATTTTTGTTGAACTTATTATGATTATTGATTTTGTGCTGGCTGTGGGGCCCGTCAAAAGCTTTCTTTGTTCTTTTTTGGTTTGATGTTATTGAATGCTTTTGATGGGAGGTACTTCTAGTCTTTTAGTTGGATCGATCAATCTAACGTGGGTGATAGGGCTGACGCCGCTTCGCTCTGTCGGCTTCATACTGACTCTACATGCAAGCATATAGCAGCCAGCATGAACCTTAATTTCTAATATTAATCTATATATTCATTTATATATTTATTTAACTACGAAGTTCTCATAACCGCAGTAGCCTTTACACCCGTATTTTTGACCTACTTTCTATCAGTAACTTATTGCACTACCTTTTATAAAAAAACGAAATTTCCCTACTTAACCCACTTTTCCCAGGTTAAAAACAACAGAAGAAGACAGCTAAATCTTAGATTTACATTGATTTAGCCGCTAATTTGATGGATATCTATAGAACAGGCGTGAGTCAGCCTCCGCCGTTAAGCGGATACATTCAGTAGTTTAATGAGGGGAAAGCTGTGCAGCCTTTTGGGGGGCGGTAAATAAGCTTGAAACAAAAGAGGCTGTTTGGTTCAATTTCGTCGCATTAAAGATTTCTTGAATACCCGAAGCAATGGATCGAAAGTTCAGCCATTCAAAGCGTAAACCTTTTAGCTCCATACGTTTACGGGAAGCAATAATAAGTTCACAAATATTACCGAAACTCACAACCTTTAAGTCTTTAAAGAACGTTGCAGAGAATTGCTTATAAGAGGCGGCACTTCTCACTGTACCTTCTTCGGCATCCACACACACATTAATACGTTCAGTTGCAAGGTAAGAAGCTCTTTGTAAATACCGAATAACTTTAGCAAAGGATTTAGGAGAAATGAACTC
>NZ_JBFSTZ010000042.1:0-23723 GCF_041467155.1 Vibrio sp. 10N.247.310.23
AAAATGTGTACAAGAGATTGGATTGACCTGATCAGTTAATTTTCCGGATTGGTATTACACAAGTCACAGCCAAATTTTAGGTAATAAAAAACCGAGCACAATGGCTCGGCTTTTTGTCTCAACTTCTATTTATAGAAGTGAAAGATTACTCAGTGTCTTGCTCGCTATCAGAAGCGTCTGATGCTTGCTCTTCACTTGATTCAGAAACGACTGCTGCTTCAGCGTTTGCTACTTCAGCTTCGCCTTCAACAACCTCAGCTTCTTCTACTTCGTCGATACGTTGTAGACCTACAACATTCTCGTCGTCAGAAGTACGAATCAGTGTTACACCTTGAGTGTTACGACCAACTTGGCTTACTTCCGCAACGCGAGTACGTACTAGCGTACCTGCGTCGGTGATCATCATCATTTCGTCGCCTTCTTCAACTTGAACAGCGCCAACAACTGGGCCATTACGTTCAGAGACTTTGATAGATACCACACCTTGCGTTGCACGGCCTTTCGTTGGGTATTCAGCTAGTTCAGTACGCTTACCGTAACCGTTTTGAGTCACAGTTAGGATATCGCCTTCGTTAGAAGGAACAATCAACGATACTACTTGATCGTCTTCTGGAAGCTTCATACCACGAACACCAGAGGCAGTACGGCCCATTGCACGTACTTTGTCCTCGTTAAAGCGAACAACTTTGCCCGATTTAGAGAACAGCATGATGTCGCTATCACCGTTAGTGATGTCAACGCCAATCAGTGAATCATCGTCACGTAGGTTAACGGCAATTAGGCCGTTAGCACGTACGTTTGCGAACTGATCCAGTGATGTCTTCTTAACAGTACCGTCGCCGGTTGCCATGAAGATGAATTTCTCGTTAGAGAACTCAGAAACAGGCAGGATAGCCGTGATACGCTCACCTTCTTCTAGAGGAAGAATGTTAACGATAGGCTTACCACGAGCAGTACGACTTGCTAATGGCAGTTGGTAAACTTTCAGACGGTATGTCTTACCACGAGTAGAGAAACATAGGATGTTATCGTGAGTATTAGCTACAAGCAGACGCTCAATGTAATCCTCATCTTTCATCTTAGTTGCACTCTTACCTTTACCACCACGACGCTGAGCTTCGTAGTCGCTTAGGATTTGGTACTTAACGTAACCTGCGTTAGAAAGCGTTACTACAACGTCTTCTTGAGCAATCAGCTCTTCCATGTCGATGTCATGAACTGCCGCTGTGATTTCTGTACGACGCTCGTCGCCATAGATTTCACGTACTGCTTCAAGTTCTTCACGGATAACTTCCATCAAACGCTCAGTGCTTGCAAGAATGTGCATTAGCTCAGCGATTTCTTCTAGAAGGGCTTTGTACTCGTCTAGAATCTTCTCGTGCTCAAGGCCTGTTAGGCGGTGAAGACGAAGTTCTAGAATTGCTTGTGCTTGTGTTTCCGTTAGGAAGTATTGACCATCGCGGATGCCGTATTGGTCTTCTAACCAATCAGGACGAGCTGCGTCAGTACCTGCACGCTCAAGCATTGAAGCAACGTTACCAAGATCCCAACCACGAGACACTAAACCAACTTTAGCTTCTGCTGGTGTTGGCGCGCTCTTGATCAGTTCAATGATTTCATCAATGTTAGCAAGTGCTAGAGACAATGCTTCAAGGATGTGTGCACGGTCGCGTGCTTTCTTCAATTCGAAGATAGTACGACGAGTCACAACTTCGCGACGGTGGTCTACGAAGCACTTAAGCATGTCTTTGATGTTGAACAACTGTGGTTGACCGTTATTCAACGCAACCATGTTGATACCGAAAGTCGTTTGCAGTTGAGTTTGAGCGTATAGGTTGTTAAGAACCACTTCGCCTACTGCATCACGCTTACATTCAATAACAATACGCATACCGTCTTTATCAGACTCGTCACGCAGTGCACTGATGCCTTCTACTTTCTTATCTTTAACCAGTTCAGCAATCTTCTCGATCAAACGAGCTTTGTTTACTTGGTAAGGGATCTCAGTAACGATAATGGTTTCTTTACCATTCTTCTCTACTTCGATATCCGCTTTTGAACGCATGTAAACCTTACCGCGGCCAGTCTTGTAAGCATCTACGATGCCTTTACGACCACTGATAAGTGCTGCTGTTGGGAAGTCAGGACCAGGGATATAGTCCATTAGCTCATCAATAGTGATATCTTCATTATTGATAAATGCTAAACAGCCATCAACAACTTCACCAAGGTTATGTGGTGGGATGTTGGTAGCCATACCTACTGCGATACCAGAAGCACCGTTTACCAATAGGTTAGGAATTTTTGTAGGAAGTACTGCTGGAATTTGTTCTGTACCATCGTAGTTCGGTACGTAATCCACAGTTTCCTTATCAAGGTCAGCCAGGAGCTCGTGAGCAATTTTCGCCATACGAACTTCGGTATAACGCATTGCAGCCGCGGAGTCGCCATCGATAGAACCAAAGTTACCTTGGCCATCAACTAGCATGTAACGCAGTGAGAACGGTTGCGCCATACGAACAATAGTATCGTATACAGCACTATCACCATGTGGGTGGTATTTACCGATTACATCACCTACTACACGAGCAGACTTTTTATATGGTTTGTTCCAATCATTACCTAGTACATTCATCGCGAACAAAACGCGGCGGTGTACAGGTTTTAGGCCATCACGCACATCTGGAAGGGCACGACCAACGATGACGGACATCGCGTAGTCTAGGTATGAACCTCTAAGCTCATCTTCAATATTTACGGGCGTGATCTCTTTCGCTAGATCGCTCATAGAGCCATTTTCCCTCTATAGTCAGATCGTATTTTTGAATACGTATAAGACCGAAAAATATAACACAAATTTACCTACGGAGGCATCACTTTCCCTCTCCTTTTACCATCTTGTGACCCTTGTAGCCAATCAATTGATGAGAAATTGCACCTCCGCATCATATCTTGCTGAAACATGGTCACTTTACATTCAATAAACTAGCAAAATTGTAGATCTTCTGGTCAGAGCGAAAAGGCAAGTTATAATGCCTGCAATTTCATGGATGCATTATTTAACTTGGAAATGCCGATTATGACTAAATCACAGAACGTAGACCCAGCAGAAATCAAAAAATTCGAAGACATGGCGTCACGCTGGTGGGATCTAGAAGGCGAATTTAAGCCACTACATCAAATCAACCCACTGCGCCTAAATTACGTGCTAGAAAAGACCGAAGGTTTATTTGGTAAGAAAGTCCTCGATGTTGGCTGCGGTGGCGGCATTTTGGCTGAAAGCATGGCTGTTGAGGGCGCAGTAGTCACTGGCCTAGATATGGGTAAAGAACCGCTAGAAGTGGCACGTCTTCACGCATTGGAAACTGGCACCAAGCTCGATTACATCCAGAGCACCATCGAAGACCATGCAGAACAGAATCCACAAACTTACGATGTGGTGACATGTATGGAAATGCTAGAGCACGTTCCTGATCCACAATCTGTGATTAGTGCATGTTCAAAATTGGTGAAACCGGGTGGTCACGTGTTCTTCTCTACCTTGAACCGTAACTTCAAATCTTACCTGTTCGCTATTGTTGGTGCAGAAAAGCTACTTAAGATTGTTCCTGAGGGCACTCATGAACACGAGAAGTTCATTCGCCCTGCTGAACTTATCAAGATGGTCGATAACACTCCGCTGCAAGAACTAGGGATTACAGGGCTGCACTACAATCCTCTTACGGACACTTATCGTTTAGGCACAAATGTAGACGTAAACTACATCGTCCACACGCAAAACTTTGGCTAAAAAATATCGGTAGCCCTACCGTAAAACCTTTTGTAAAAAAGACGAATGAAAAGAGTTGCAATTACCATAACTTTGCGACTTTTTTCAGTCTAAATTTCGTGCGCTAGCTTCCATTTTGACCACCTCGATTTAAATTTAATCGCCTAAAATCAATCGCCCATTTTGGCCAAAGATCAAGGAATTTTTTTTTATGGGCGTGCAAAAATAAAGCATCATTAAAAGCCGACTTTTATACAATCAAGTCACATATAACCTCATCAGTTAGTGGTCACTTACAGTTTTTTTTCAATCCACCACTTATCCACAAGCAACCCCATTTCTTTACCTTGAAAAATATCAGTTGTAGCACTATCTTGTAACCCAACAAACAAATGACCCCTATATGTTGTGTTTGAACTACAATGTATGGGTAGACCAAGATCACAAAGCCGAAACGTAATTTACAAAAATTACACAGAAATACACAAAAACACGGCCTTGTTCAGTTTTGTTAGGGAAATTAAGCAGAATGAACCAACAACTTACTGTTACCAAGCGTAACGGGCGCAAAGAAACGATCGATCTAGAGAAGATCCATCGCGTGATTACATGGGCAGCTGAAGGCTTGCACAATGTTTCTGTATCACAAGTAGAATTGAAAGCTCACATTCAGTTTTACGATGGCATCACCACTACTGACATTCATGAAACTATCATCAAGTCAGCAGCGGATTTAATCTCTGAAGAGACTCCTGATTACCAATATCTAGCAGCACGTCTGTCTGTATTCCACCTACGTAAAAAAGCGTACGGCGAATACGAGCCGCCTGCACTGTATGACCACGTTGCAAAACTGGTTGATATGGGTAAATACGATAGCCACCTTATGGAAGACTACACGAAAGCTGAATTCGAAGAGCTTGACGAGTACATCGACCACAAACGTGACTTAGACTTCTCTTACGCAGCGGTTAAGCAGCTCGAAGGTAAATACTTCGTGCAAAACCGTGTAACGAAAGAAATCTACGAGAGTGCTCAGTTCCTTTACATTTTAGTTGCTGCGTGTCTATTCGCTAAATACCCGAAATCGACTCGTCTTGACTACATCAAACGTTTTTACGACGCATCGTCTACGTTTAAGATTTCTCTACCTACACCGATCATGTCTGGTGTACGTACGCCTACTCGTCAATTCAGCTCTTGTGTACTGATCGAATGTGGTGACAGCCTTGATTCAATCAACGCAACAGCAAGCTCAATTGTTCGTTACGTATCTCAACGTGCTGGTATTGGTATCAACGCAGGTCGTATCCGTGCGCTGGGTTCTGAAATCCGTAATGGTGAAGCGTTCCACACTGGCTGTATCCCTTTCTACAAATACTTCCAAACAGCAGTAAAATGTTGTTCACAAGGTGGTGTTCGTGGCGGTGCGGCAACGGTATTCTACCCACTATGGCATGGTGAAGTTCAGTCTCTATTAGTACTGAAAAACAACCGCGGCGTTGAAGAGAACCGTGTTCGTCACATGGACTACGGCGTACAGCTGAACAAACTCATGTATTCTCGTCTTGTTCAAGGTGGCAACATCAGCCTGTTCTCACCTTCTGACGTACCTGGCCTTTACGATGCGTTCTTCGAAAACCAAGACCGTTTTGAAGAACTATATGTTAAGTACGAAAACGATCCTTCAGTGAAGCGTGAAACGGTTAAAGCCGTTGAGCTGTTCTCTCTGCTAATGCAAGAGCGAGCTTCTACTGGTCGTATCTACATTCAGAACGTTGACCACTGTAATACACACAGCCCGTTTGATTCTGAAGTGGCTCCTGTTCGTCAGTCGAACCTATGTCTAGAAATCGCGCTACCAACTAAGCCACTTTCTAACGTAGAAGATGACGAAGGTGAAATTGCACTATGTACGCTTTCAGCGTTTAACCTAGGCGCAATCAACGAGCTAGACGACCTTGCTGAGCTTTCTGAACTGGTTGTTCGTGCACTTGATGCATTGCTTGATTACCAAGACTACCCACTTCCAGCAGCACGCAAGTCGACAATGAACCGTCGTACTCTAGGTGTGGGTGTCATCAACTACGCATACTACCTAGCGAAAAACGGCGTGAAGTACTCTGATGGCAGCGCAAACAGTCTGACTCACCGTACTTTTGAAGCAATTCAATACCACTTGTTAAAAGCGTCTGTTGAACTGGCGAAAGAACAAGGCCGTTGCCCATCTTTCCACGAGACCAACTACGCGAAAGGCCTACTGCCAATCGATACTTACAAGAAAGATATCGACTTAGTATGTGAAGAGCCACTGCACTACGATTGGGACACGCTACGCGAAGAGATCATGGAGCACGGTCTGCGTAACTCTACGCTAACAGCGCTTATGCCTTCTGAGACATCGTCTCAAATCTCGAACGCGACTAACGGTATCGAGCCACCACGTGGTTACGTATCAGTGAAAGCATCGAAAGACGGCATCCTTAAGCAAGTGGTTCCAGATTTCCTAAATCTTAAAGAGAACTACGAGCTACTTTGGAACATTGGTTCTAACGACGGTTACCTACACCTAGTGGGTATCATGCAAAAATTCGTTGACCAAGCTATCTCTGCAAACACTAACTATGACCCAAGTGTTTACGACAGCGGTAAAGTACCAATGAAGAAGCTGCTTCAAGACCTACTAACAGCGTACAAGTACGGTGTTAAGACGCTTTACTACCATAACACTCGTGATGGTGCTAAAGACGACCAAGGCGATGCAGTTCAAGTGCCGGAAGAAGATTGTGAAGGCGGCGGTTGTAAGATCTAAACCGCAATAAACATTAAGACCCCAGAGAAGAGTTATCTTCTCTGGGTTTAAAGCATTAACAGGGCCCGTTTTATTACGGGTCTTTAAAGGATTTGAGGCATTTATGGCTTACAGTACTTTTTCTCAGCAAAAAAATGACCAACTAAAAGAACCAATGTTCTTGGGTCAGTCGGTAAACGTTGCACGTTACGACCAACAAAAATTCGAAATCTTCGAAAAGTTGATCGAGAAGCAGCTTTCTTTCTTCTGGCGTCCAGAAGAAGTAGACGTATCTAGCGACCGTATCGACTACAACAAGCTTCCTGAGCATGAAAAGCACATTTTCATCTCTAACTTGAAGTACCAAACGCTTCTAGATTCTATCCAAGGCCGCAGCCCTAACGTTGCCCTACTTCCACTGGTATCTCTACCAGAAGTTGAAACTTGGATTGAGACTTGGTCTTTCTCTGAAACGATTCACTCTCGTTCTTACACACATATCATCCGTAACATCGTCAATGATCCAGGTGTAGTATTCGACGACATCGTTGAAAACGAAGAGATCCTGAAGCGTGCGAAAGACATCGCGTTTTACTACGATGATTTAATCAAGCTGACGGCTGACTACCACCGCTACGGCGAAGGCAACCACAACATTAACGGCGAAGACGTTAAGATTTCACTTCACGACCTGAAGAAGAAGCTTTACGTATGTCTAATGTCTGTAAACGCACTAGAAGCGATTCGTTTCTACGTGAGTTTTGCATGTTCATTCGCATTCGCTGAACGTGAGCTAATGGAAGGTAACGCGAAGATCATCAAGCTAATCGCTCGTGATGAAGCTCTTCACCTTACTGGTACACAGCACATGATTAACTTACTGCGTAATGGCCAAGATGACTTCGAATTCATGCAAATCGCTGAAGAGTGTAAGCAAGAGTGTTTCGACCTATTCAAAGAAGCAGCAGAGCAAGAAAAAGAGTGGGCAGAATACCTATTCAAAGATGGCTCTATGATTGGTCTGAACAAAGACATTCTTTGCCAATACGTTGAGTACATCACTAACATCCGTATGCAAGCGGTTGGTTTAGGTACTGCTTACCCAGAAGCAACGTCGAACCCAATCCCATGGATCAACGCATGGTTATCTTCAGATAACGTACAAGTTGCTCCACAAGAAGCTGAAATCAGTTCTTACCTAGTTGGTCAGATCGACAACGAAGTAAAAGCTGACGACTTTGAAGGATTCGAGCTGTAATGCCAACAATCAAAATCAACAAACTGACTTCAATTGAATCTAACCCTTCAAACACTCTGTTGGAAACAATGGAACAAGCTGGGTTAGAGCCAGAATACAACTGCCGAGATGGTCACTGTGGCGCTTGCCGCTGCACGTTGGATTCTGGTGAGGTCGAGTACGTTGGTTTTGCTATGGCTTACACGCAAGGTAATGAGATATTGCCTTGTATCTGTAAAGCAAAGACTGAGCTATCGCTGAGTAACGTTATTCATAGAAACAAGCAAAAACGCGCATAAGCCAGCTGGCTTTAGGTCACTTTGTTCGAATATCGTCAATAAGAATCAAAAAAGGGTCCGCTTCCTTTAGGAATGCGGACCCTTTTCTATTTATGTCTTTAGGTATCTAAAGCGACTCGTCTATCACTCAACCAAATCTTCCTGTTGGCTTGTGTCATACAAAGCCAAACGTTTATTGCTGAGTCAGGTTAAGAGTCACAGAGCCAATATAACAAGCGCTTCGGCACTCTCCACAGCCGTTACACTTATCTTTGTCCACTGTAGGCAACTCTCCTACTTCGATGTGTATTGCACCAGCTGAACACGCCGTTTGGCATGCTGAACAGTCCATTTGCATGTAATTATTGCAGCTATCCGCAAAGCTCGGCTTGAGGTCGATATAAGGCGTGACCGTTGGATGAAGTGCGCCGGTCGGACACACTTCAGTGCATTTGTTACACATAGAACAACTGTTGTAATCCAAATTCAGCAGCGCACTGCCCTCTAGCCCCTCAATAACGCTATTTGGACACGATTGTTCACACAATCCACAACCGTCGCAAAGACGCTCAAACAGCACCTCATCGACCGCTCTTGGCGGTCTTGCATGCAAGCGCTGTGATATCTCTTCATAATTCGCGGCTGCTTTAACCGGTTTAGAAAGTCGAGTTAAGAAACCGCGTCTATTTGAATTTATTTGTTCAGACATTAGTCGATATATAACTTTTTAGTAGCAACGTTTAAATTATATTCAGATATTAAGTACTTAAACCAATCTATTACATCAACCGATAGCTTTTTATAAAAAGATAACTCTGATGCTTTATTTATTTTTTCTAAATAAACAGAAGACCAAGTTAATAAGTGACCCTCAAGTAATTCACCAGCTGAATTAATATTATTATTTTCTAACAAATACGCATGAGCGAATAACATTAAACCAAATTGATCTTCCGGCTCTCTTAACCCAGTGTCTAATTCAATCTGATTCAATTCTAAAAACTGGCGATACTCAACCGTAGAAGCACCAAACACAACGCGGTCTTTATCTAGGTACACAGAACCCCAAGGCGGAGCTGGCATGTCTCCAACGCCTTCAAACAGGCGGCTGAACTCTGCTGCGAGCGCATCTTCGTCTTCGCTTCTTAATGCCTGCAAGCATTCTTCAGAGAGTACTTCGCTCTCAACCAAAGCTTCGACAATGGTGATTAACTGTTCTTTACTTGTCGCTTGATAAAATAGCGAACCCAACAATTTATGCGTATCGATAATCATTATTATTATTTATACCGTTATAGGTTTAAAGATAATTATATTAATTAACTCATTTCATTCTTTGATCTATTTTATACATTCAATTCATAAACTTTAAATTCCACACTTATTTGATGCCAATCAATCAATAATTCGAAATAAATACATAAAGAACAAACTACCTATAAAGTGCTAGCTATCAATAGTAAAAGGCATCTTAGAATGACGAATAAGAAAGAATCTGGGGTAATGAATCTTACTCGAAGAGGCTTCATGAAAGCTTCCTCTGCAGTAGGTAGTGCAGCTGCACTTGCGGGCGGTATCGCTTTACCTTTCAAATCCAAACCAGTAGCGGCTGCGGTTGCTGAGAATGTGGATGAGAAAATCGTGTGGAGTGCATGTACAGTAAACTGTGGCTCTCGCTGCCCACTGCGTATGCATGTACAAAACGGTGAAATCAAATACGTAGAAACAGACAACACAGGCACTGACGAATACGGTCATCACCAAGTTCGTGCGTGTCTACGTGGTCGCTCGATGCGCCGCCGTGTTTATAACCCAGATCGCCTAAAGTACCCAATGAAACGTGTGGGTAAACGTGGTGAAGGTAAGTTTAAGCGTATTAGCTGGGAAGAGGCTTATGATGAAGTCGCTGGCACCATGCAACGCCTTATCAAAGACTACGGTAACGACACCATCTACCTAAACTACGGTACTGGTACGCTGGGCGGTACAGTAACTAAGTCTTGGCCACCAGCTCAAACGCTGATTGCTCGTCTAATGAACTTAAGTGGTGGTTACCTAAACCATTACGGTGACTACTCAACAGCGCAAATCGCGAAAGGCTTGAGCTACACCTACGGTGGTTGGGCAAACAACAACTCTTTCTCTGACCTAGAGAACACCAAGCTTAACATCCAATTTGGTAACAACCCTGCCGAGACACGTATGTCTGGCGGCGGTCTGATTCACCATTACGTAGAAAGCAAAAACAAATCGAACGCAAGAACGATCATCATCGACCCTCGCTACACCGATACTGCCGGTGGCCGTGAAGACCAATGGATCCCAATCCGTCCTTCTACAGATGCGGCATTGGTAGCGGGTCTTGCGCACGTGATGATCACTGAAGACCTTGTCGATCAACCGTTCCTAGACAAATACTGCGTCGGTTACGACGAGAAGACACTGCCGGCATCGGCGCCTAAAAACAGCGACTACAAATCTTACATCCTAGGTTTAGGTGAAGATGGCGTAGAGAAAACGCCAGAATGGGCTTCTAAGATCACCGGTATTCCCGTTGATACTATCGTCAAGCTTGGTCGCGAGATGGGTACGGCGAAACCATGTGCGATTCACCAAGGCTGGGGCTTACAACGCACTGCGAATGGTGAGCTAGCGTGTCGTGCAATCGCAATGCTGTCATTACTCACCGGTTCTGTGGGTGTATCTGGCGGTTCAACAGGTGCTCGTGAAAGTGACATCAACATTCCGTTTGTTCGCTTCCCTACTGTGCCAAACCCAGTTGAAACTTCAATTTCAATGTTCATGTGGACAGATGCAATTTACCGTCACCATGAAATGACCGACATCACTGATGGTGTTCGTGGTGCAGAGCGCCTTAAGAACCCAATCAAGATGATCTGGAACTACGCAGGTAACTGCATCATCAACCAACACTCAGACATCAACAAGACTCACGCGATTCTTCAAGATGAAAGTGCGTGTGAAATGATTGTCGTGGTTGATAACCATATGACTTCTTCAGCGAAATACGCCGATATCATCCTGCCAGACTTAACAACGTCTGAGCAAGACGACTGGTGTATGGACGGTAAAGCGGCGAACATGCCTTACTTCATCTACGCGCAGAAAGCGATTGAGCCTCAGTTTGAAGCAAAATCTATCTACGAGATGTGTACTCAGCTTGCGAAACGAATGGGCGTAGAAAAAGAGTTCACCGAAGGCCGTACTCAAGAGCAATGGATTGAGCACCTTTACGCAGAAACTCGTAAGAACGATCCAACACTGCCAACCTTCGAAGAGATGAAAGAGCTGGGTATCTACAAACGTAGCTACGACCACCACTACATCGCTTATGAAGATTTCCGTAAAGATCCTGAAGCGAACCCACTGACCACACCAAGTGGCAAGATCGAGATCTACTCAGAGCAACTGGCTGATATCGCGAAGACTTGGAAGCTGAAAGAAGACGAAGTGATTCACCCACTTCCGATTTACGCGGACTCTTTCGAAGGTCATAACGACCCACTAGCAGAGAAGTACCCACTTCAGCTAACCGGTTTCCACTACAAGGCTCGTACTCACTCGACTTACGGCAACGTTGCAGAAATCAAAGCAGCAGCACCGCAAGAGTTGTGGATCAACCCAATCGATGCAAAAGAACGTGGTATTGATAGCGGCGACATGGTGAGTATTTTCAACGACCGTGGCGAAGTACATATTCCAGCGAAAGTGACACCTAGGATTCTTCCTCGAGTTGTCGCACTAGGCGAAGGTGCATGGTACGCACCAGATGGTCAGAAGATCGACCATGCAGGCTCTATCAACGTGCTGACGACTCAGCGCCCGAGCCCACTTGCTAAGGGTAACCCTCAGCATACAAACCTAGTTCAAATCAAAGCGCTAAAGAAAGCATAAGGTAGGTTGGAATGAAACAATACGGCTTTTACATTGATTCAAGTAAATGCACGGGTTGTAAAACCTGTCAGCTTGCTTGTAAAGATTATAACGATCTAGACATCAAAACGAACTACCGTCGCGTATACGAATATGCCGGTGGTGGCTTCACTCAAGATGGTGATACCTGGGTTCAGAAAGATGTCTTTTCTTACTACCTATCTATCGCTTGTAACCACTGTACTAACCCAGCGTGTGTGAAAGTGTGTCCTTCGGGCGCAATGCACAAACGTGATGAAGACGGTTTGGTTGTGGTTGATGAGAGCGTATGTATTGGTTGTCAGCACTGTAGCAATGCGTGTCCTTACGGCGCACCACAATACAATGCTAAGAAAGGTCATATGACGAAATGCGATGGTTGTTACCAACGTGTTTCTGAAGGCAAACAGCCTATCTGTGTTGAGTCTTGCCCACTTCGTGCATTGGAGTTTGGTGAAATCAATACACTTCGTGAGAAGTACGGCTCTGGTGCGGATGTGGCTCCACTGCCATCTTCAACAGAAACGCTACCAAACATCGTGATTAAGCTGAACAAAAACGCGAAGCCGACTGGCGATACCAGCGGTCACCTAGCAAACCCGAAGGAGGTGTAAGATGATTTTTCATGAGTGGTCTTTAATCTTCTTTACGGTGCTGGCGCAAACTGCGGTTGGTGGTTACTTACTGATTGGCGCACGTGCACTGGTACTTGGTCATGACGAAGAGAAGCTGAACAGCTACAAGGTTCCAATGTTTATCCTATGGGTACTGATGGGTCTTGGCTTCATGTTCTCGACAACGCACCTTGGCTCTCCACTGCGCGCGTTTAACGCTTTTAATCAGCTAGGTTCGGCTTGGTTGTCTAACGAAGTGTTCTTCGGTGCGGCATTCTTCGCTGTCGGTGGCCTGCAATGGTTACTGTCGGTAGTCAAGAAAGGTGGCGTTGCTATCCAGAAAGCACTGATGGTTGGCGCGATGGTACTGGGTGTTATCTTCATGTACGCGATGATCAACGTATACATGATCAACACAGTACCGACGTGGGACAACATCTACACACCACTGAGCTTCATCATGACGATGGTTGTGGGTGGCTTGCTGTTATCTCAGTTCGTGATTGTATTCGCAAACGACAGCCGCTTTACGGTTGACCGTAACATCACCATGTTGGCTGTTATCGCTGTTGCTATCAGCTTGCTTGTGACAGTAGGAAAACTGAACCTAATCGGAGACATCCAAACTTCAGCGGCAAAAGCGTCTGAGTTAGTCGATGGTTTAGGTAGCTATGTGATTCTTCAAGTGGCACTGCTAATGGCAAGCTTGTTGATTTGGATTCTACCTATGCTGAACAAAGCAAAAGTGAACCCAGTTAACCTTGGCTTAGCACTAGTATTGTTCTTGGCTTCAGAGTTAATCGGCCGTGGTTTGTTCTACAGCCTACATATGACAAGCGGTTTGTAATCGAGTTCTTACAGACATGAGTTGCGTGTAAACATCGCTGCTTGTTTGGTTATCTAGAAGGCTAGATAAACAAAAGGCCCAACACCTATTTAGATGTTGGGCCTTTTTATTTCGTTTTTTCTAGCGTTTTTAATACAGACTTAGCGAGTTCGCTTACATCGTTAGCTTACATAGCTACTTAATGATAGCCGCTGGAATAAACATGTCTTTTAATCGCTTAACCGAAGAATAAGTACCAAACATCGGTTTGTTATCTAAATGCCTTCTCAGCATATCGGCGGCAACGGTCTTAATCACGTTGCGTTGGTCTTCACGCGAGTACTGACGATAAAACTCAAGTACCTGCCCCCACTCGCCTGCTTCAGTCGACAATGCAACGCTGAATGTGTTGCCTTCCAGCTTACCAGTCACCAAAGCCAATTCAGTTCCGCACTTATCTCTTGTTGCTCCAGCCAGCGCAAAGGTCGCGGCTAATGGATCGCTCTTTTCAAGTTCGCTCTCTTTTGGCTCAGCCATCACCCATGAGTGTCCGAAGCAATCTTCTATCTGCTCATTCAATTGCAGCCACGCTGACAGTGAACCTTTGGTCGACACTTCAGACACAGATAACGTCTTCTTTTTTTCCGCCATGATGTGTCCAATATGGTCAATCATCGGCTCATCAACACTAACGACATTACTCTCTAGCAGCTTGTAAACCATCTGCAGAAGCTTAACGCGAGTTTCTAAGTCTGCCTTAGGACCAAACAGTTTGACCTCAATGAACGGCAGATAAGAGCGATAACCAAGTTCATAACCTTCTGGCAGCTTTAGTTGATCCAAAACATCAGAGATACCGGACTCAGACAAACCAAACGTAAACAGTCGACTGCATTCAGAGGCAACCACTTGAGGGTAGGTACACGACAAGTCAGGAAGAATCTCAAACGTCACCATGCGCTTGAATTCACTTGGTACACCCGGCGTGAAATAGAAAGTCGCATCGTTAATTTTCAGTTTGAAGCCACAAGCCGTCCCTACAGGGTTATCGACAATCTCTGAACTCGCAGGTAACAAAGCTTGTTTAAGGTTGCTGTCTGGCATTGGCATGCCACGTCCAGAGAACATCTCTTCCATACGAGCAAGCCATTCAGGGAACATGACGAGTTTCTGCTCGGAAGCAGCTGCAGCGGCGGCAGCACTCATATCATCGGTTGTCGGGCCTAAACCACCATTAACGATAACCACATCATAGTTAAAGCTCAGCATCAGCAGTTCTTCAACAAGAGCATTCATTTGATCACCCACAGTTGAGCGCTTAGCAAGCGCAAAACCATGCTGATAAAACTCAGCAGACATCCAAGCTGCGTTTGTATCTACAATGTCTCCATGAAGAACTTCTTCACCTGTGCTTAACATTGCGATTTTCGTCATATTTCTATCCCTTGTTGTCATAAAAAGACACTGCATTATTTACAAACTGGTCTATGGTTGAATTTGGAGCAATTCGCCTTTTCATTAATATTAATAATGTTAAACCTAAGGTTTTCTTAGGAAAAGCTATAAATTATTAGTTCCCTAAATCAGGTATTTAATAGATAATTGTGACCCTGATCAATTCCAAACTTTCTCATGGAGACCCTTGTGGCCAAATCACCGTTACTAGCAAAGGTTACTGCCGCATTTTCAATGCTAATGTCAGTTAACTCGGTTGCAAGCCAATACGACTTCGACCAGCCAATCAACCTTTCTTACTCGGATGAATGTGCTCAAGATTACTGTTTTAATGACAACTTGTACACCTACAAGCCTAGTACCAATTACGCACTGAGCGAATCGAGTGATGAGTACGACTTCTCAATCCAACAACCAAAACACATGTTGGTGAGTCAGGAGAAAGATTGGGATTACCTAATGGGTCAAACCTACACCATTCTTGGCTTGAGTGTCGCGACAGTGGGTCTAATGACTCTGCTCCCTGAAAGTATTACTAAGTGGGATGATGACCAACGTGATATCAGCTCATTAGGTAAAAAGTGGAAAGATAACGTTTCTGCTGGTCCAACATGGGACCGTGACGAACACTTCCTAAACTACGTAATGCACCCATATTTCGGTGGTGTTTACTACACCGCAGCTCGACACGCAGGTTACGACGAGTTTGAGTCATTCTTATACTCTTGGACTATGTCGACGTTCTTCTGGGAATACGGCGTAGAAGCGTTTGCAGAAGTACCTTCATGGCAAGATCTCTTCATCACACCTTTCTTCGGTGCGGTTGTCGGTGAAATGATGCTAGAAGCAGAGCAGGATATCATTGCTTCAGGTGGCGAAGTGATGGGCTCTCAAACCATGGGTGGTGTGTCGCTATTCTTCCTTAACCCTGTTGGACACATTCACTACTGGGTAAGTGACGCATGGGGCGGTGATGCAGAAGTTAACCTGAATACTAACCCTTGGTGGGATAACCAAGACGCTGCACGTTTTGCTTACGATGCTGGCGCACTATACGACTCTCAGTTTGTTGGTATGAACTTCAAAGTAACGTTCTAATTCGTCTCTAGTACTACTCAATATAAGTTGCTGAATCATCAATCACAGTGACAACTCTTCTAAAAAGCGGCTCTCTAGCCGCTTTTTTTGTGCCCTACTCTTCATTCTCTTTTTTTGCATCGAAGCTTAGTTTCAAAAATTGACCTAGGTCAAACATTGTTCGATGTAACCTTCTACACTGAAATTAAAGAACTTTATCGCGTGATATCAAACATTTAATTAGCAAAGAATAATTGAAACCTTGGGGGCTGATATGAACAGTACATTTATCGTAAACTTTATCGGAAAAGCATCACCAGCAACAATCAAACAGCTTGCTGCGGTTACTCACGAAAACGACGGCAAATGGCTCATCAGTAAAGTGAACTTTATTGAAGACCAAGTCGCAGGCGTACTAAAGGTTCAACTTCCAGCCATCAACGAATCGATTGTAAAAGAAGCGTTCAGCGCCAATCCAGATCTCATCGTGCAGTTTGTCGATTCCGATCATACACACAATGTTCAAGACACGGTCCATCACTTGAGACTCGACTCTAACGACCGAGCAGGTATCGTCAACGAAGTGACTCATGTATTGGATAGACAAGGAATCAGTATTCTCGATATGGATTGTCACCGCGTCTTTATCGCTGGTGGCGGCGGTGTTAGCTCAAGTCTATTCACATCAAAAATCGCCGTTAAGCTGCCAATCGAAGTACAGATCGACGACGTAGTTAATGAACTCGAAACGCTCAGTGAAGATACTCGTGTGATGATTGAAAGCTAAATAAACAAAATTAAAGAACAAAAAAGAGCAGCTCATTAGCTGCTCTTTGTATTGCTCTGAACTTGTGATTCAGTTACTTAACTGACCATTGTGATAATGAGCGTTTGAAGTCTTCATAGCCGAATTCATTTAGCTTCTGAACATCACCACTGCTACGTTCACAGTAGATTGAAGGCATTTTAAGGCCATTGAACCAGTTCAATTTCACCATTGTGTAACCCGCGCTGTCTAACAGATGCAGCTTTTGACCAATCTTAAGTGGCTCATCAAAGCTCGCTTCGCAGAACTGATCGCCCGCAAGACATGAACACGAACCAATCACGTAGTCATGGCTGCCTGTTTCTGATGCTTCCAATACTGATGCGGGCTCATTGTAGATAAGCGTGTCAAGGCGGTGCGCCTCAGTCGCTGAATCCACAATCGCTGTTTTCTTCACGTTCTCAACAATATCGACCACTGTCACAACTAGGTCGGTTGTTTTAGTGATGATCGCTTCACCCGGCTCAAGATACATCTGCACACCGTGCTTTTCAGAGAAGGCTTTCAGCGCAAGACCGAGTTTTTCGATGTCATAGCCAGGCCATGTGAAGAACACACCTCCGCCCATGCTCACCCAGTCCAACTTATCTAAGTGCTCACCAAACTGTTCTGAGATTGAATCAAGCAGGCCGATAAACGCATCGACGTCTTTGTTCTCACAGTTCATGTGGAACATCACACCATTAATCTCATCGAAAATTTCTGGTTTGATGTGGTCAGCTTGCACGCCCAAACGCGAGAATTGACGTGCTGGATTCGCCAAGTCTTGCCCTGCGTAGCTCACGCCCGGATTTAAACGTAAACCCAGTGAAGCTTTACCTTCAACAATATGACGGTAAGCAGCAAGTTGGCTTTGAGAGTTGAAGATCATCTTGTCGCAGATGTCAGCAACCTCTCTCACGTCATCTTCACTGTAGCCCACACTGTAAGCATGAGTTTCACCGCCAAAAGTTTCGTGACCTAATTTCACTTCATAAGGGCCAGAACTAGTAGTACCGTCTAGGTACGGTTTGATGATGTCAAACACGCCCCAAGTCGAGAAGCACTTAAGCGCAAGTACCAATTTCACACCTGAAATTTCTTTCAGTTGCTTGGCTTTTTCTAAGTTCGCAATCAACTTGTCTTCGTTGATCATGAAATATGGGGTTTTTAGTTCTTCTTTCTTAAACGTCATTTTTGTAAACACTCAAGCAGCATCTATAGATGGAAAGGTAAATTAACAATTTTGGTGTGATTTATTTTGATTTTGTCCTGTCCGAGCGCAGTGAGTTACAAAATCAAAATAAATGATACCAAAGCTTCAAGGCTATCATCATCGAAAAGGGAACAATCCATGTCCCCTTTAATTAGCAATCAAAACAAGAAATCAGTTCTTATTTTTTCAGCTCATGAATCACTGGAAGACCTTGGCCTGCTTCAAGCTCTTGAACATGCCAATCTAGACCAATTTCCGGCATAGTTGCTAGGAACGGATCTGGATTTAGCTGTTCCATGTTGAACACGCCTTTATCAGCCCACTCGCCACGGAAGAACTGAAGTGCAGCGGTAATCGCTGGAACACCAGTTGTGTAAGAGATCGCTTGGTGCTCTACGTCTTCGTAAGCCACTTCGTGGTCTGCGTTATTGTAGATGAATACGCTACGCTCTTTACCATCTTTCTTACCTTGAACCCAAGTACCGATACACGTTAAACCAGTGTAACCCGGAGCTAGAGATGTTGGATCCGGTAGTAGTGCTTTAAGAACATGCAGAGGCTGAACCACAGTACCATCGTGCAGTGTTAGCGGATCTGGGCTAAGAAGACCGATATCACGCATGCAGTTGAAGTAGTTCAAGTATGCATCACCAAAGCCCATCCAAAATTCGATACGCTTAGCTGGGATGAACTCTTTCATTGAACGAACTTCATCATGCGCCATTGAGTAAACTTTGTGAGAACCACAGTTCGGGAATTCAAACTCAAGCATACGAGAGTGACAAGGTACTTGTTTCCACTCTTCATTTTCCCAGTAGAAAGAATCGCCTTGGATCTCAAGCATGTTGGTTTCTGGGTCAAAGTTTGTCGCAAACTTCTTGCCGTGGTCACCAGCATTCACATCCATTACATCAATTGAGTCAATCTCATCGAACAAGTGCTTAACCGCGTATGCAGCAAAGATTGATACCACACCTGGATCGAAACCAGCACCAAGAATACCTGTGATGCCTGCTTCAGCGAACTTCTCACGGTAGCCCCACTGCCAATCGTAAGCTTGTGGTACTTGTTGGCCTTCAGAACATAGGTCAACCGCTACCGATGTATCTAAATAAGAAACTTTAGATTGGTAACATGCTTCCATGATTGCCATGTTTACCCAAGGAGGACCAGCGTTGATCACTAGATCCGGCTGAACTTCTTTAATCAAAGCAACAAGCGCATCAACATCATCAGCGTCTACTGAACGTGCTTCTAGTTTCTTAGTTGAATCTTTAAGGTTGTTTTTGCCCTTGATAGATTCGATGATTTTTTCACACTTCGCGATTGTGCGAGAAGCGATTGTGATATCACCCAGTACTTCGTTATTTTGTGCTGCTTTGTGTGCAACAACCCAACCAACGCCGCCTGCACCAATTTGTAGAATAGCCATAGTATTAATTACCCTTGTTGTTCTGCTAGCTCAGTGGCTAGAGTTTGAATTTTGTTAATTAGAGATTTGAAATCTGATGTCTTTAGGCACGGATTCAAGATAGTGAATTTAAGCGCACTCTTACCATCCACGACCGTTTCACCGAGTACTGCAACACCACGAGTCAGCGCTTCCAGTCTTAACGTTTGATTCAGTTTGTCTAAATCTAGCTCACCGTTTGCTGATTGCCCATTGCGAGGCACCGATCGGAACAGCACAGTAGACAGTGACGGCTCAGCAAGCAGTTCAAAATCGTCATGCTTCTGAATCAGGTCTGCAACTTGAAGCGTCTGCTCTAGGAGATGATCGTACATATCACCCAACTGCTTTGGTCCAACGCTTTGCATCGTCATGAAGACTTTCAATGCATCGAAACGCTTGGTGGTCGCAATAGACTTATCGACTAGATTTGGCAGTTCATCGTGTTCGCGGTTTAGGTAATCTGCGTGATGTAGAAGGTACTTAAAGTTCGCTTTGTCTTTCAACAATACCGCGCCGCAGCTGATTGTTTGATAGAACAATTTGTGGAAATCGACACTCACAGAGTCCGCTTTTTCGATGCCTTGTAAGCGAGCCTTGTGGCTACTCAAGATAAGCGCGCCACCGTATGCACTGTCGACATGGAACCAAAGATCTTGTTGGTTGGCGATGTCAGCAATCGCTTCAAGGTCATCAATAGCACCGTGATCGGTCGTACCCGCAGTACCGACAACAGCAAAAGGAATCAGCCCTTGTGCTTTAAGCGCTTTCACTTCTGTGTCTAGCAAGTCAGGTTTGATAGTGCCGTTTGCATTGGTGTCAACACAGCACACTGCCGCTTCGCCTAGCCCTAGTAGAGAGGCAGACTTTTGAACCGTGAAGTGCGATTTCTTTGAACATAAGATACGCAGCTTACTCGCGTATTCTGGTAAGCCAAGCTTTTGGATAGAATGACCATTGTGCTTATCCGCAACCCAGTCTCTCGCAAGCAATAAACCCATTAGGTTACTTTGCGTGCCACCGCTAGTGAAAACACCGTCAGCTTGTGCGCCAAGTTGGTATTTGTCACACATCCAATCCACGACGCGCTGCTCAACATAAGTCGCAGCCGATGCTTGGTCCCATGAATCCATTGATTGATTCAATGCCGCGATAATCGATTCCGCTGCTACCGAAGCCATAAGAGGAGGAGTGTGAAGGTGTGCAATGCAATCTGGGTGTTGCACGAAGATGGAGTTTGCAGCGACAAGGTCTGCAGTACTATCTACAACATCAACCAAAGCGTGTTGATTGTTGTCAAGGTCGACAGCATTGATGGCTGCTTCTAGCACTTTTGGTTCTAAACCCGAATAAGGGGTTTCAACCTGTTCAAAAACCGCTTTCATCGCTTGAGTGGTTTGGTTCATCACGCTAGCAAATTCGTCGCTACCGCCTAAACCCGTCTGGATAAAATGCTTGTTCCATTCTTGGTTTGCTTGCTCGCTTGAAGCTGGGTCTTGTTGTAGACCACCACCTGCTGCGATGATCGCTTCTTCCATGACGCGCAATGCAAAGTCAATCTGCTCAAAAGAGATAATCATTGGCGGAAGGAAACGAATTACCGAGCCATCACGACCACCCTTTTCAACCATCAAGCCACGCTCTAACGCTGCTCGTTGAATCGCTAGGGTTAGTTCGCCGTCTGATTGTGGTTCGCCAAACTTGTTAAGCTCACCATTTGGTTGTTTGATCTCAGCACCGAGCATCAGGCCTTTACCACGAACTTCAGCAATACAGCTAACGCGTGATTGAATCTTCTCAAGCCCGTGACGTAAATATTGGCCTGCGATGTTCGCGTGCTCAACTAAGCCATCTCGTTCGATGATCTCCAACGCCTTAGCGCCAGAGACCATTGCTAATTGGTTACCACGGAATGTACCGGTGTGCTCACCCGCTTTCCATGTATCAATGCTCTTATCGAACACAAGCAGCGACATAGGCAGTCCGCCACCAATCGCTTTAGATAAACATAAGATATCTGGATTAACACCAGACTCTTCAAACGCAAATCGATGGCCAGTTTTGCCCACACCACACTGAATCTCATCAAAAATCAGTAGGATGCCGTGCTCATCACAGATGCGACGTAGGCCTTGTAACCAAGATGCTGGAGCAGGAATCACACCGCCCTCACCTTGTACAGGTTCAACGATCATCGCGGCTGGTTTCATGATGCCAGACTCGTCATCGTTCAACATACGCTCGATATAACGAATGCTCGCGTTGGCACCCGCTTCACCACCAATGCCAAACGGGCAGCGTAGGTTGTATGGGAAAGGCATGAAATGTACGTCAGACATCAAGCCGCTACGACGCTCTTTAGTACCGAGGTTACCCATCATGCCCATGGTGCCGTTGGTCATGCCATGGTAAGCACCACGGAAAGCAAACATGGTGTTGCGACCTGTGGTTTGCTTAGCAAGCTTGATCGCCGCTTCCACAGCGTCAGCACCCGATGGGCCACAGAATTGAAGAACCGAGTTATTTGAAAAGTCTTGAGGAAGAAAGGCTTTAACTCGCTTGATAAACGTCTCTTTTGCTTGAGTCGTGATATCAAGTGTTTGGTATGGCAAACCAGAATCGAGCTGGTCTTTCAGTGCTTGGTTAATCTCAGGGTGATTGTAACCCAGAGAAAGTGTACCTGCACCGGCTAAGCAATCGAGAAAGAGTTGGCCACGAGTATCTTCAACTAAAGCGCCACATGCTCGTTTAATAGCAATAGGCAGGCGTCTTGGGTAAGAGCGAACATCCGACTCATGCTGTTCTTGCTCTAGCAAAATAGCGTCAGGTGTTAGGTCGTACGTTCCCTCTAAGATAGGAACCATAGTTGAAAATGAATTTGCGATAGTATTGATATCGACTTCAAAGGCGGTAGTCATAAAAGTCCCCTTGAATGTGTTCATACTCACCTCCATCAGACGCAATTACCCACCAACTCTCGTTAAATTTGGAGAGAGTTCATAGTGAAGTACACGTATTGTCTAGAAATGAGATATAGCTGTACGCTCGCATAAGTCAAATGACGAATACGAAATTAAGCCGTCTTAAGACAGCGATAAATTGTTAGCGTGAGCTCAAGGTTCAGTAATGCTACTGTTTTGAAGAATTGGACATTTTTGCAGGATCGGGCAGCTATGAGGAGCTGGTCCCTTTGGAAATGCAGAGCTGATTAGCAATGTTGTAATTAGTGTGTTCAATGTTGGGTTTCCCATTAACATGACGAACTGCGCCATAAGTATCCCGTCTATCAGCTAAAGGACTAGCCAATACCTACCCTACGTAATGTCCCAATCAGCAAGAATGGTCACTACGCGTATCCCCCAGAAGCAATCGTTGCTCTTCTTGAACATTTTCATTCCGAGATTGCGCGGGAAAGTAACATAAAGTGAAATGAACGATCAATAGTTTTTAGTAATAGCTTGATAAATAGCAGCGGTGGCTAAGCAATTGCTGTAAATATCGTCACACTATCGTTTGGGAAAGAGATCCCCGGTTCATTCGTTCCTCATACCCGAGGATGACGACGTGGGGTTATAAACGTTGCTAGAGAAGCTTTTAGGTCATGGCGTCACTCCCTAGAGCGAGGTATGAATTCATAGAGAACCCCTTACAACATGTCATTGTATTGCTTTATTCAAGAAACTATCTGATGCAATAGATTAAACTGAAGTTAATCAGCAAGCGGCAAGAGATCCCCGGTTCATTCGTTCCTCACACCCGAGGATGACGACGTGGGTGTACAAGCGGTGTTAGTGATGGCTTTGAGGCTGTGGCGCCTTTCCGTCATTCCTTAGCCTGAAGAATGAGTTCATTGGGAGTCCCTTACAACATGTCGATGTATTGTTTTATTCAGAAACTATCTGATGCAATAGATTAAACTGAAGTTAATCAGCAAGCGGCAAGAGCTCCCCGGTTCGCTCGTTCCTCACGCCCGAGGATGACGACGTGGATTTATAAACGTTACTAGAGAGACTTTGAGGTCATACCGTCTTTCCGTCATTCCCTAGCACGAGGAACAAGTTCATAAGGAATCTCGCTTTTAAAAACTAACTTGATTGCAAAATTTGAAACAGAGATAGAAATGAATGTTGAGTGCGGATTCGAACAAGAAGAGTTCTTAAACGTAAAAGCTAAACGTCAGAAACCAAAAAGCCCGAACATTTCTGTTCGGGCTTCTTAATTTGGAGCGATACATCGGGTTCGAACCGATGACCTCAACCTTGGCAAGGTTGC